>CAYMLS010000054.1:0-21047 GCA_964390665.1 uncultured Bacteroidales bacterium
CTCCAGTTTTTTCCTTACAAAAAAATATGCGTCCACTCCGAAAACTTGTTTTCGGAAAAATTGACTTCGTAGAGCTTCGGTTCTTGAAAATTATTATGTTTTTATTTGTCTGAATGTCAGGCATGAAAATTAGTGTCAATTGGCTTCGCCGGGCTTACGGTTCGGGTAATTTGTGGATAATAAACTTTTTGTAGTGGACTCAAATATCATTTTCGTCCCTTATTTTTCCTATTCATTTTTCTTTACTTTATTGTGGGTTTTTGATTTCCTGGTAATGATCTGTGAGAATTGTATTCATGAATGGCAGATAATAAGCGAAATACACCCCTTTTTTGTCAGTATAGTCATTAAGGTCTGCAAAAAATAACTCATGAAATCTGGCACCTTTTATTTGTAAAAAACGTTGACTGAGATTTGTGTGACCAAAATCACCGGCAAGATAGATGGTTCTGGGTTCATTTCGATCAGCAATTACAGCAGGAAAGCGGGATGGCAAATCATATTTTTCCAGAATCTCCTTCCCCCCGGCAGTTACATCCAATTCAAACCATGATATAATTTCTTTTTCCGAATGGGAGGGTTTTACCAGGTCAAACCAGCCGGGGTATTGGATATGGTTACTCATTCCGTATTTCTTTCTGTATTCTTTTTCTGTAACAACTAAGGCAGTGGGTGTTTTTAAATGATCAGGATATTCGAGCACCACCATTTCTCCTTTCTCACCTAACAATATAATTCCAAAATTTTTATAACTCCATTGTTTGTTGTATTGTTCTTCATATAATTTAATAATCCACGAGGGTACAGAATGATCTTTGGAGGGATCAAAATTCTGATAAAATTTACCCGACCAACCTTTCCATTGAATGTTGAAAAGTGATTCAGCTTTGCGCCTTTGAGCCGGCTTGGTGGGAGGGGCGAAAAAAACATATTCAGCAATAACGGGTTTGTTTTTTTCCATCATATATTCGATAAAAACAAGATCGTGGTCGGAAAGTCCTCCATATAACATGCCGATTTCGTTTTGTATATTTTCATTGTTTTTATTTTTTGTGTAAAAATCTGATCCGTAAACGCCATAACTATTCGTAAAATATGCCATATCATACTGATCTGCAAGTTTCTCAATATCGGTTCTGGTTTTGTTGTTCAAGTCGCGTATTTCGTACCGGGAATCGGATAAGGCAAAAAAACCAAAATAATCGCGCAAAGGATCATACGCTGTGAAATCATTCTTCACGAATTTGTAATGATTCAGCAGCCAACTCAGGGATCTGTGTTTTGCCATTTCCTGGGTAGCTGCACTTTTATCCATGATAAAAACTGATAGAGGGCGATCGGGTGAAAACTTCCACCACAGATGTAAAAAAACAGGTGCTCCGAGCGTAATGATAAGGATGATCGCCAAATACTTGTGTCTTTTTTTCATATCTATTGAATAGGTTTGTTTTTTCTGTATTTATTTATTCCAATCCGGGAAGCAAATGTAATACTTGTCATTATACAATTTTTAAAAAGTTTATCAACATCTCTTTCCGAGGTACAACAAAAAATGGGGATTTATTATGATGGTTTCATTTTTTTGATTAAAAACTGGTTGAAACCTCTGTTCTGACAGATTTAATTTAAAGTTAAGGGAATATTAATAAACAATTAATAATGCTGATTATGAGCGTGAAACAGCGTTTTCAGATTGTCCGCAATTAAAATATTGCCTATCTTTGCGCCCTGAAAATATACGAAAATTTTGTAATAGAAATGTACCGAGGCATGACAAAAATTTTGACACATACGCGCATGATTAGATTTCGTGGCAATGTAAAACATCCAGTCAGACTGTTAGCGAGCTCTCTCGTTGAAAAAACGAGAACCTATTTAATAAAATTATAAACAGATGAACCGAGCCATGACAAAATTTTTGACACACACGCACATGATTATAATACGCGGCATGTAAAGCATGCAGTCAGATTGCTGGCGAGCTCCATCTGACCGAATTAATAAAATTATAAACAGATGAAAAACGAAGATTATAAAATTTTACTCGTAGATGATGAACCTGATATTCTTGAGTTTATCAGTTATAATTTACGGAAAGAGAATTACCAGGTTTATACCAGTGATAATGGATTGGAAGCCATTGAAACAGCCAGAAAGATACAACCCCATCTTATCATCCTAGATGTAATGATGCCGGAGATGGACGGCATGGAAACCTGCACAGAGTTGAAAAAAAATCCCAATCTTCAGAACACCATTATCATGTTTCTGACAGCACGTAGTGAAGATTATTCACAACTAGCCGGTTTTGAGGCAGGTGCTGATGATTATGTTTCCAAACCCATTAAACCCAGTCTGCTTATCAGCAGAATAAAAGCCCTTTTGAGAAGATATTCCTCCAACAACCAGCAACAGGATGAGAAGCAAATTATTGAAGTTGGTAATTTAATCATTGACAAAGAAAGATACATTGTTATCAAAGGCGACACAGAGATTGTGTTACCTAAAAAAGAATTTGAACTCCTTTCGCTTCTTACCACCAAACCCAATAAAGTATTTTCAAGAGAGGAGATATTTACAAAGGTATGGGGCAACAACGTGATCGTAGGTGACAGAACCATCGACGTGCACGTGCGAAAACTCAGAGAAAAAATTGGTATAGAATCCATTAAAACAGTAAAAGGGGTAGGATATAAATTCGAGATTTGACATTTTTTCTTTCCTGAAATGATGTTTGGGTGATCTTTTCTGCTTTTTTTCTTCCCCTGTCAACCTTTTCCATTGATGAATACAACCAGTTCGCAAAGACTTTCCGTTATAGCATCGTTTGTTACCACGATGGTTTATGTGGTGATTAACCTGGTAGGTTTTCTCATCCGGGAGACACCTGTCAATGGTTATGTTTTTGTGTTTACACTCATATCCCTTTTTACCGTATCTTTTTTCACTTATAAATATATTCTGGATAAGTTTATCTACGAGAAAATTCGCCTGATCTATAAAACCATTCACGAGTTGAAATCGTCCAAAAAGTCTGGAAAGATATCCTTGTTTAACCGCAACGATATTATAGAGCAGGCCAATCTGGAAGTTCAGGAATGGGCTGAAACAAAAGCAAGAGAAGTTGCCGATCTTAAAAAACTGGAAGCCTATCGTCGTGAGTTTCTGGGAAATGTATCTCATGAATTAAAAACCCCCATATTTAATATTCAGGGTTATGTACTCACGCTGTTAGACGGAGGTATCAATGACCCGCAGATCAACCGCAAATATCTGGAACGCACAGAGCAGAGCATAGAACGCATGATCAATATTATCAATGACCTGGAAGTGATTTCGCGTTTTGAAGCTGGTGAATTGAAACTTGAATATGAAAATTTTGATCTGGTAGCACTGGCCAGCGCTGTGATTGATTTTTCGGAAATTAAAGCAGAAAAGAAAAATATCAGGATTTATTTTGCCAAAGGACATGAAAGTCCATTAATGGTTTACGCCGACAGGAAGAGGATTGAACAGGTGCTGACCAATCTGATTCTCAATTCCATTAAGTATGGAACTGAAAACGGAAGAACCAAGATCAGTTTTTTTGATATGGATGAAAATATTCTTGTTGAAGTTACTGACAGTGGACTGGGAATTCCAAGAGAGGAACTTCCGAGAATTTTTGAGCGTTTTTATCGAGGCGACAGAAGCCGTACAAGGAAAACCGGTGAAGGGGGATCCGGATTGGGACTGGCCATTGTAAAGCACATTATTGAGGCACACCAGCAAACCATTAATGTAAGGAGCATGCCGGGGGTAGGTTCTACGTTTGCCTTTACTCTAAGGAAGGGGAAACCCAACGCTGCTCAGAATCGTCCTTTGGTGTTGTTTTGATGGTTACTTTCTCAAACCCCAGCAAAGAAAAATAATTTTCCAGTACCATCATCGCTTTTTTTTCACTCTCTTCAAGAATCCCCCTTTCTATGGCCCGCTGCGTCATTTTTCGCCCCGCTTTTTTCTTCAGCGACACTGCTTCATCGAGCGACCAACTGCCTTCTTCAATAAATATTTCGTAATCGGATGGATTGATAATTACTTCCAGTATTTCTGCAGGGGGTAATGTGAAAATTATTTCTTCATTTTCTATGGTCATATGGTTTTCTTCTACCCTGGAGAAATCAAATCCTGCCATGATCTCTCCTCTGGCAATCACTACAAAATGTAGTTTGTTGATCACATCCTCTGGTTTGGTAAGTCTTGAGGGATCGGGTATCTGTATCCAGTCTCTGAGTCTGTAAGCAGTTCCTTTGGAAGCCATTTTCACTGTATCAAGTACCAGTTCATCATAATAAACAGAGGTGAATAACTGTGAAATTTTCTTTATCTCTTTGATAACAATTGCGGTATCATCAATTTTCAATTCTTTTCTGAAGTTGAAATCCCATATTTTTTGTTGGTACAAAAAATATCCACCTGCCAGGATGATTCCTGCCAATAAAACAAGGTACAGCAGCTTTTTTAAAATCTTTATCGTGATCATGAAATCATTATTTTTCAATGGTGAATAGCTGCGCAGGTCTGGTTTTCTATTTTTGGATGACAACAACCGGGTTTTCAAATCCCATGAACCTGAGCCACGATTCAAAAAACAAAATGGCATGTATTTCAGCTGCCTTTATTACTTCCATCTCTTTTACCTGGTTTTTGATATCTTTTTCTGCCTGGGTAAGCAGGTCATATCTTTCTTCGTTGGTAAAAGAATCTCTGAAAAAACCTGTATAAACATATTCTTCTCTTATGCTTTCCGGATCAATGTGCAAACTGATAACCTTTGCAGGAGGAAGTTCAAGTCTTACCTGCCTGCCTTCCACCCGAAGATTCTCTTCCGATAAGTACTCCATGCTTACCCCTGCTTTTATGGTAGCCGTTACAGACATGAGTATTTTCCTGTCGCCGTAAGTATACCAGGTATTATCCTTGCTCACTTTTACAATTTTGGATACAACAAACTCCACCGTTGCCATATCTGCCATAGTGCGAAGTTGCATAATAGAGAGTTTTGGATCCTCTTCCTGAACAGCGCAACCAAATGGCAATTTGAAAAGCAGAATTATAAATAGTAATTTTTTCATCTGTGTATAATTTTTATTAAATAGGTCAGATGGAGCTCGCTAACAGTCTGCCTGCATGTTTTACATGCCGCGATTTATAATCATGTGCGTGTGTGTCAGAATCTTTGTCATGGCTCGGTTCATCTGGTTATAATTTTATTAAAGCGGTTCTCGTTTTTTCCAACGAGAGAGCTCGCTAACACGCTGACTGCATGCTTAACATGCCACGAAATCTAATCATGCGTGTTTGTGTCAAAATTTTTGTCATGGCTCGGTTCATGGTAAAACCGGTCATGACTCTATGCAAAAATACCAAAGATACATAAGGATGTGGATACTTTCGGTAAAATTACAATAAGGATTCGTTAAAGTATTTTCCTGGGGGCGTTTCAAATGATTATAATTTGATTAAAAAGATTCCCGTTCTTTTGCTTTGGGGAGCTCGCCATTTATTCATCCGTGTGTGTCCAGATCTTTATCAGGTTCGGTTCATTATTTCAACAAGGCAATGGTTTTTTGATGATGATCCTTTGGTTTCTCAGCAGTTTGTCCTTAAAATCAAGAATCGCATCTATCTATTATTAATTGCTTTATAGGTTAATTAGTGTCAGCAAGAAAACCCACGATTTTATCTGTGCTTGATAAAGAAAGCGTCAAGTGCAAGGCGGGCGATGACTGAAAAACAGGAGTTTACTTTTCGTAATCGACTGTTTTGAAGGCGAGCCCAACGTTTACCCACATTTCATTTTGGGCAGC
The DNA here is from genome assembly GCA_964390665.1 of uncultured Bacteroidales bacterium. Lineage (GTDB taxonomy): Bacteria > Bacteroidota > Bacteroidia > Bacteroidales > UBA7960 > SKVR01. The sequence goes on from CAYMLS010000054.1 coordinate 5,850, forward strand.
AATTGGCGTTTTCTTGCAAGCATTAATTAAGATTAAATGAGGTGTTTGGTATTGAATAAACCTGGATGGATCAATAAATCATAAGAAGATGAGAATTGATGAATCAAAACCATAAGTAGCAGTCAAATAAATTTTTAGTGTAGGAATTTTAATGAAGATGAAAGCAAAACCGATCCGGGATTTGTGCTTAATGTTAAGTTAACATAGGGGTAAGGAAAAGATAAAAATAACAGATCATCCGGATTGAGTTTGAATTATTAATTTTGCCCCACAAACCAAAAAGAATGATCGTCAATTAAAATTAAATACTTTTATCTACAAACAACAAAACTTTATCAATTAAAAACAAAAAGAAAAAGATGAGAAAAACAAGAATTTTATTGAGTATGCTGGTGGTTTTGGTATTTGCAATGCCATTTGCGGCCTTTCCACAGGGTGCAACCACAGGATCTATTTCGGGTGTGATAACCGATACAGAAGGAAATACACTTCCTGGAGCAACTGTTATGGCAGTACACGTGCCATCAGGTACTTCTTATGGAACAGCAACCGATGTAAACGGGCGTTATATCATTCCCGGTATGCGCGTGGGTTCTCCTTATACCGTTACAGTAAGTTTTGTAGGGTATGAAACCTTTGAAAAAACTGATCTTTCAATTAATCTTGGTGCTCAGACAACTTTCGATGTAACGTTGGCAGAAACCGGTGTTCAACTCGAAGAGGTTGCTGTTGTTGCAAGAGCTGGTTCTGTGGGTCAAAACACAGGAACCAGTACGCGAATATCATCTGAAGATATTGAAAGTATGCCTTCTGTGAACCGAAATCTGAATGATTTTCTGCGCATGACTCCTCAATCAGCCGCTTATGGTGGAGGTGTGAGTTTTGGTGGTATGAATAACCGTTATAATGCCATTTATATAGATGGTGCCGTCAACAATGATGTATTCGGTCTGGCTAGCTCCGGTACCAATGGCGGGCAAACTGGTATTTCTCCTTTCTCTCCTGATATCATTGATCAGTACCAGGTTGTTCTATCTCCCTACGATGTTACTTTTGGGGGTTTTGCTGGTGGTGGTGTTAATGCGGTCACCAAATCAGGTACAAACACCTTTGAGGGTACTGCTTATACTTATACGCAAAATCAGAATTTCATCGGGAAAACCAATAATGTACTGGCAGAAAGATTGAATATCGAAAGAGAATCCGTGGATGATTTCAGTGAAAATATTTATGGTGCTTCTTTTGGAGGCCCGATCATCGAAGACAAATTATTTGTTTTTACCAATGTTGAAATACAAAGGGATGAAGTACCACAACCTTTTGCTTTTGCCGAATACGCTCAGGATGGCAGGGTAACGGAGCAACAACTTAATGATCTCAGACAATATATGATTGACCAATACGACTATGATCCAGGTTCATTTGGTAGCGTAAATGATAATGTTGATGGCTTAAAGTTATTTGGTAAAATTGACTATAACATTAATGATGTGCACCGCCTTTCTTTAAGACATCAATATACAAGGGCAGAGCAGTTTAACCGCTTTGCAGGTGACAGCCGTACAATCAATTTCTCCAATAATGGTATTTATTTTCCAAGTATCACCAACTCAAGCGCGATTGAACTGAACTCCCGGTTTGGCAATGAGTTTTCCAATAACCTCATTATAGGTTATACTGCTGTTCGTGATGACCGGGATCCTATTGGTGGAAATTTTCCCTATCTTTTTATTCGCGATGAAAATAGTGGTGCCATAAGAATGGGATCAGAACAATTTTCAACTGCCAATGCACTCGACCAGGATATCTTTACCATTACAAACAATTTTCATATCTATCGGGGCAATAGTAAATTAACTCTTGGTACACACAATGAGTTTTATAGCATTTACAACCTTTTCATCCGTCAAAACTATGGTTCTTTCACCTATAACAGCCTTGATGATTTTCTCAATAATGAACCAGCATCTTTTTACACAAGAAATTACTCACTGGTTGATGATATAACCGGCGACGGATCAGCTGCTGCTGCCGATTTCAATGCCATGCAACTGGGGTTGTATGCTCAGAACGAATGGAGTGTAAACCAACGCTTTACCCTTACTGCCGGTTTGAGACTCGATGTGCCTGTTATTACTTCCGATCCTCAGGGAGATGATATCCTAAACAACGAGGCGATTCCTGCTATGAGTAATGCTTATTCTGATCTTGATGTGGATGCAAATGCCGGAGAAGCTCCCGACGGGCAGTTCATGCTTTCACCACGTTTAGGGTTTACTTATGATCTTGCCGGTAATGGCAGAAATATACTCAGAGGTGGTTCCGGTATCTTTACATCACGCATTCCTTTTGTTTGGCCTGGCGCTATGTTCAATAATAACGGAATCACACAGGGGCAGGTGCGTAATGATGATATTGGTGATGTATTTTTTAACCCCACTTACGATAACCAACCCACCAATCCCAACTTCTCTGTACCTTCAGGACAAATTGACCTTTTTTCAAAAGATTTTAAATATCCTCAGGTATGGAGGTCGAACCTCGCGGTTGATCTCGTTCTACCCGGAGATATTGAAGCTACCGTTGAAGGTGTATACACCAAAACACTTAATAATGTGGTTTATTATAATATTAACTCCGATCCTGAAGTAGATTTCACATGGACAGGAACTCCTGATAACCGTCAGGTTTTTACAGGCAATGCCATTGATCCCAGATTTTCTGCTGTTTATTTTGCCGACAATACTTCAGAAGGTTATTCTTATACCCTTACCAGCTCATTTGCCAAAGATTTTGACTTTGGGTTAAGAGCTATGCTTGCCTACTCCTGGAACGATTCTTATGCCCTGAGTGAAGGTACTTCTTCTCAAAACTCCTCCCAATGGAGAGGTCAGGTAAGTACCAACGGACGCAACAACCCTGAATTGGGAAGATCAGACTTTGCTTTCGGTCATCGTGTGATCAGCTCTCTATCGTATTCTTATAACTGGACTGCCAATGGTGCCAATAAAACAACCATTAGTATGTTTTATAACGGTCAATCCGGAAACCCCTACTCCTATATTATTGGAGGTGGTGCAGGTGAAAACCTCAACAATGAGGATGGAAGCACTTCTGCCAACAGAAGTTTGATCTATATCCCTGCAAATGCCAACGATATCAATCTCGTTGATTATGAAGTGGACGGTAATGTGGTTACTGCCGCTGACCAATGGGCTAACCTTAATGCATTCATCGAAGACGATCCTTATCTGAGTGAAAACAGAGGTGGTTATGCTGAGAAAAACTCAAATTTTGCTCCCTTCTCTCATATTTTTGATCTTGCTATTCGCCATGACTTTGGATTGCAGATGGGTGGACAGGTGCATCAATTCCAGGTTTCTCTCGATATAGCTAACTTTGGTAACCTGCTCAACAGCAACTGGGGTACTGTTTATTCTGTTCCTGGTAGTTTTAGCTACTATTACCTCTATCAAATGGAAGGTTATGCCGAAGATGGAACCACCCCCGAGTTTACCTACAGAAATAAAGATACCGGTTTGGATGATTTTGATATCGCCGGTCTGGCTTCCCGATGGAGTATGTTGCTCGGTCTGAGATACAAATTCAACTAATACTTTTTAACATACCTTTTTTTCACAGGCACCTCTTTTCAGAGGTGCCTTTTTTGTGTCCCTTTTACGTTTGTTTTGATCTGTTTTGAATTGCTTTGATACACGGAGTGAGATGGGTATGCAACGAAAAAGAATGAGTATCCACGATGCAATTTATTATTTTTTTTAGTTCTAATTATCCCGGTCAATCGTAAACTGAACCAGGTCTTTCAGCGACTTTCTCCATGGATTATCGGGCATGGTTTCCAGTATTTCAAAGGCTTTTGCAAGGTTTTCCTCCATTTTGGTTCTGGCATAATCGGCACCACCACTTTTATTGACCATTTCAATGAGTTTGCCAACTTTGTCAGGGTCGTTATTGTGGTTTTTCACAATATTGATAATTTTTCTTTTTTCATTAAATCCTGATTGATCGAGCAAATACAATAAGGGTAAGGTCATTTTCCTTTCTTTGATATCTCCACCCGAGGGTTTACCGGTTTTTTTATCGCTGCGGTAATCCAGCAGGTCGTCTTTTATCTGGAAGGCAATACCGGTGTATTGCCCTGCCATCCTTAATTGCTGTTGTGTTTCAATATTGGCACCGGCAGATGCAGCCCCACTTTCAAGACAAGAAGCAATGAGTGATGCTGTTTTTTTTGTAATGATATCGAAGTACACATCTTCTTTGATATCCAGGTTTCTTGCTTTTTCCAATTGCAGCAATTCGCCTTCGCTCATTTGTTTTACAGAATGAGAAACGATTTTTAGCATATTAAAGTCATCATTGTCAAGAGCAAGCAGAAGTCCTCTTGAGAGCAGGTAATCACCCACAAGAACCGATATCTTATTTTTCCATAAGGCGTTCAGCGAAAAGAACCCTCTTCTTTCATTGGAATCATCAACAACATCGTCGTGCACCAGCGTAGCGGTGTGAAGCAATTCGATCAAAGATGCTGCCCTGTATGTTTTTTCTGTAATGCCACCGCACATGGCGGCAGAAAAAAATACGAAAAGGGGGCGTATCTGTTTTCCTTTCCGTTTAACAATGTACCGCGTAATTTTATCTAATAAAGGTACTTTACTTTTCATCGAATCCCTGAACTGTTTTTCAAATTCACGGATATGTTCTTCTACGGGTAACTTTATTTCGTTCAGATTCATTCGATTATATATAATTTAATGGGTTGAAGAGGCAGATCGTGCTTATTGTTGCCATAGTCTGCTTACAACTTGTTGATCTTTTTTTCTCGTATGTGCATATGAAGTATTCATGAAAGATATCACTGATCGTTATTGGATGATATTGCCAAAGAATTAAAAAGATTTTGCAAAGATAAAAGATGTATTTTTTCTATTTCATTTATTTGACGAACATCATCTACATTCCTTAACAAAAATCAAAGAAAAATGATAGAAGAGAAGATAATAATATTTTTTTTTGATGTGCCTGATATCCTTCTAACGAACCGGATCGCCCTGGAAATCATCATTAACTTTTGGAATATTTTGTTGGTTGAGATCCTTCCTGATCGATATATCTAAATTTGCATAAGCTTCCGCAATCAGGTTTGCTAAATATTTTAGTTTTACATGTTTACAACTCATTGAAAATATGATATGAGTTGTTAAAGGTATTTATTTGCAGATAAAGGATTTTGTGTGGGTCTCACAACTTAAATCTGTACATAACGCTGTAAAGAATTGTAGCGGGGTTGCTTCTGTTGCCATGACCGAATCCGGGGATGTAATAAGGTTGAAGATCAGGATCGCGGGTGCTGAAAATTCTTACCCGCACACGAATAGTCCAACCCAAAAACAAATTAGGTAAAACTTCCGTTTTCACTCCGCCAGTAAGTTCCATCCAGTGCAAATTGAAGAAACTACTGTTCATATTACCTGTATAATCTCCCCAGTACTCATTTTCAATGAAGAAGAATGGTGATCTGTGCTGCAACAGGCTATAACCGTATCTGGCTCCGATAAGCACAAGGTTGTTTTTGTCAGGATCAGGGTTTTTATTGAGCAGATTATATTCTGCACCAACCCGTAAAAAATATCCGTTTGATTTGTAGGCAAACCTTTCCTGTTCTGAATTAACGTTTAGAAATCCTGCTTCAGCTGCGGCAAACCAGTTGTGTTTTATCCCCGTATCAAAAGATATTTCATACTGTTGTACTTCAGGTTCTAAGATATTGCGCAACACCGATGATACGTCGACCCCAAACCGCAAATATGGGTTTACTGGTACACGAGCGGGTTTGATGCTGTCATTGGTTTGATTTTCGTCGTCGTTGGTTTGTCCCTTTGCCGGTTGACTAAGGTTCAACATCATCAGAAACAAAAATAAAAGGAAAAGCTTTAATATGTTCATCAAGTCCATTGGTTACTGAGGTATTTTCTATTTCCATTGTGTCGATGCGGTGAGTGGTATATGCGACTTCCTCAATCTCGTAGAAATTAACAAAACCACATTCGGTACTGATCAGATTTGGTTTTCTTTCATAAAAGAACCAGAGTGTATCTCTCAGCGGCAGATCAAGGTTTTCAACCGGAGGGAAGACGATCACAAAACCACATGAATCCCTTGCCGGATCTAATGGCATTTCAATTCTTCCCACATTCAATGAATTATCGTAAATCAATGAATCGTTGTTGATCCCTGAAACAGTAACAGAATCAATAGCATATGACAAGGGTTCTTCTGACTCCGGATCTGATTCATAGAATCCCACTCTTACAGGAATGCTCGCAGCGTCTTCGCAAACTTCCTGGTTGGTACACGAAAATAAGGTTGCTACCGAAATAAAAAGAAGTATAGTGCTGTATCGTGCTTTTATCATCATTGATTTACTACAAATGATCAGGTTCATGAAAACGAATGGGCGATTACAAAAACTGCTTTATGGTATTGTGAGAGAAAAAATCCGTTTTTTCCAATGCCATGCAGAGAAAGACGGCAGATGTAATGAGAGTTGGATAGATCAGATTAAATCATGAATGATTTTAAGAAGTTTGTTTTCATCAATAGGTTTCGAAACGTAGTCGTCCATTCCTGCATTGATAAACCTTTCCCTGTCGCCCGGAATGGCATATCCGGTTATGGCAATAATAGGTACTGGTTTTTCAACTTTCTCCTGTTTTTCCATTTCCCTGATTTTTACGGTTGTTTCAAACCCATCCATTTTGGGCATCTGCCCATCCATCAAGATAAGGTCATAATCATTCTTCTTAAATTTGTCAAGAGCAATTAAACCGTTGGGAGCCGAGTCAACGAGCCAACCTTGTGATTTCAAAAAACCTGAAAGGTATAATTGATTGATGGCATCGTCTTCGGCAACGAGTATCTTTGTTTTCTTTTCAGTCACTGCTTCAGTATTTGATTTATGTTCTTTCTCTGTTGTATTTTGTAAAGATTTATTTACCGTTGATTCGGAAAAAATAACAGGAATTTCAAAGCTTACTTTACTACCCTTGCCAAATTCGCTTTCAAAGTTTACTTTTCCATTCATGAGTTCTACCAGGCTTTTTACGATGCTCAATCCTAATCCTGTACCCTGGTATTCCTTTTTTGCCGAACTATCAAGTTGGGTAAACGATTCAAACATTTTGGGAATATCCTCCTGTTTCACGCCCACTCCGGTATCTTCCACACTAAAAGTAAAAACAGCATTATCGGTTTTATGATTGTATGAGGCTACTTCCACCTTTACAGTTCCTTCGTTGGTGAATTTAATGGCATTGCTTAAAAGGTTATTGAGTATTTGCACGATCTTCTTTTCATCACCATACAGATCAAGGGGAGTATTTTCATGAATGATGTAATCAAGAGAGATTCCTTTGTCTTCTGCCTGTGTTTTAAAAGGGGCAACAGATTCTGTTAAAACATCAGAAAGGTTGAAATTATCGAAGACCAGTTCAATTTTATTGGCTTCAATTTTGGAGAAATCCAGAATGTCATTGAGGATACTGAGCAGATTGCGTGAGGCAATGGTGATGGATGAGAGGTATTTTTTCTGATCATCGTTCATGGGAGTTTTTGCCAGGGTACTACTCATACCAATGATGGCATTGAGTGGGTTACGAATTTCATGGCTCATATTGGCCAGGAACTCAGATTTGGTTTTGTTGGCCCTTTCGGCAACTTCTTTTGCTTTAAAGAGTTCTTCTTTTTCCTTTCTTTCGGTAATATCTCTGGAAACACACACAATTTCCTGCACCAGATTGGTATTTTGGTTATATATAACCTGGTTGTTTGTTTCAAACCAAAGATATGCTCCATCTTTTTTTCTGATTCTGTAGCTTTCAATAAAAGAATTGGTTCGGTTTTCAAGCAGCAGGATGTGATTTTTTCTTATGTTTTCGACATCATCGGGATGTATAAACTGATATGCCGAATATCCTACCAGTTCGTCGGTTTTGTATCCTAAAAGTTTGAAACAAGCGGGCGAAACATATAAATAAGTTCTGTCCCAATTGTGCTTTGAGATCATATCGCTTGAATTCTCGGCCAATATCCGGTATCTTTCCTCGCTATGTCTGATTACTTCTTCCGCTTGTTTTCGTTCGGTGATGTTTCTGATGGTTCCAATGATTTTTCTGGGTTGCTCGTCCTGATCGTAAAGATATTTACAAGTAAAGGAGGCAGGAATGGTTTGCCCGTTTTCTTTTCTTAAATAGATCTCATAATCTGATATAATTCCTTTTTCCGTCATTACCTTCAGAAACTGTTGTTCATCTTCTTTATTGGCAAACAGGGGTTGGTTGAGGATACTTTCTTTTTTGTAAGCAAGCATATTTTCAACGGAAGGAGAAATTTCCAGTATATCCCCTTCAAGGGAAAGTTCAAAGTAAACATCCTGGATATTTTCAAAAATACTGCGGTATTTTTCCTCGCTTTTCTGCAGGGCGTACTGCGATTTTTTGAGTTTGTATTCAATATCAATATGGTTGATCACCTGTTTTACAATGGTAGGCAAAAGATCAATGAAATTGCTGTCTTTAACCATATAGTCGAGGGCACCCAGTTTCATCATGTCCACGGCGGTTTTTTCGTCGCCATGTCCGGTAATGATAACAAAAGGTATTTCAATGTTTTGTTTACGAAGTGATTTTATCAATTCCTCACCACTCATCTCATAAAGTTGATAATCGAGTAACAAGAGTTGGGCATCAAACTCATTTTCTTTAAAATATTCAATGGCATCGGTGCCTGTATAAAATCCTTTGGTTTGATAATCATTTTTATGCAACGAGCGTTGAATTAATGTATTGAGTGCTACATCATCTTCAACCACTATAATGGTATAATTGGTAGGTATATCTTTAATTAAATGGGTTTGCATTTTTTATACTGTATTACAAAAAGGGAGATAACTTATCAAAAATAAATTTTCCTGATGATAAACGAAAAGACTAAAAAAACAGTGTAGTGATATGTCTGATCAAGTAATTTTCATAAGTAATTAGTTTTAAATTGTGCATCGCTGTTTTGTTTACCGAGGAGACCTGCAAAAATGATATGATTTTAATTAGTGCTTGCAAGAAAACGCCAATTGCTGCGTTGGGCTTGCCTTCAAAACAGTCATCCCGTTATTTTTAACGGGACTCCTGTTTTTCAGTCATCGCCCGCCTTGCACTTGACGCTTTCTTATCAAGCACACCTAAAAAACATGGGTTTTCTTGCTGACACTAATTAGTAATTTTTCATGGTCTGTACGAACGTTCTGCCTGGTTTATCAATAGTGGGCGGTGTCTTTTGCCCTGGTTGATCTTTTCTGTAAAGAATCTCTTCTAATGAATTTAAGATAAAGGCATATTTTGGGACAAATTTAATAGAAAGAATTGGTATAACAACCTCAGAAATGATTAATTAAGTACAATTTGTTGTCCTTCTAATGATATTTAAGATTTTGCTTTGCTTTCAGTTGTTTCCAAAAAGCCATTGAAGGTATTTTCTGGTTTGCATGATCAGAAAACTCTGGTTTCAGTTGATCTACGAAGTACATTTTGATCGGTAAATTACGTTTTGTCATTACTTCGCCTCTTTCGGTAAGCTGAAAGTAGTCTTTTACCAGTTGAAAAGTTTTTTCAGAGATGTTTACTTTATCTTTTTCACCTGCTTCCACAATTCTTGATGCGATATTTACGGCATCACCCCAAATGTCATATGCAAATTTATTTTTTCCTACTACCCCAGCCACTACTTCACCGGTATGGATACCAAGGCGAAGCCGGAAAGCAGGCAGCACCGGATCGAGTTCTTTTTTGAGTCTGAGTGCTGTTTCCTGAATTTTCAGTCCTGCCAATACTGTTATGATCGCGTTTTCGGGGTTTTCTTCGGGAATGCCTCCGGCGCACATATAACAATCGCCAATGGTTTTTATTTTTTCCAAACCATAGTGTTCAATAATCTCATCAAAAGCATAAAAGTAATTGTCGAGCCTTGAAACCAGATCGATGGGATGACTTTGTTTGGTAAGGTCGGAAAAACCGATCACATCAGCAAACAGTATGGATACATATTTATATTGTTTTGGTTTTGTATAGCCTTGTTGCAAGAGTTCGTCAGCAATTTTTTTGGGCAATATGCTTTGAAGTAGTTTGTCTGTTTTGTTTTTTTCGTTTTCGAGGGCAAGTTTTTGCTGGTTAATTTGCTGGTTCAGGTTTTTGAGTTTCTCTGCATTGTGTTTGAGTTCCTGCTGAGAGTGTTCCAGTTTTTTTCGAATAGAGATCTTTTCAGAAACCTGAACAACGATCTTTTGTATTTGATTAATGAATAATTTTTCTTTGATCAGATAATCCATGGCGCCAAGTTTCATGAGTTTTACGGCAGTTTTTTCGTCGCCAAAAGCGGTCATGATCACAAAGGGGTTATTAAATCCCAGTGAGTTTATGTTGTGGATTAACGTAATGGCATCGGTATCTTCCAGCAAAAAATCGAGCAACATGATAGCACTGTTGGGTGCGGGTTTTTTCCTTTCCAGAAAACTCAGAAAATCTTTTCCGGAGTAAAATACCTGACAGTCATATCCATTGTTTTTTAAACTTCTTTCTATAACAGAACCGGTTTTTTGATCGTCTTCAACAATCCAAACCGGTAATATTTCAAAGGAATTATTTTCAATTTCTGAAGACAAATTGTTTTTCATTCTCAGGTTTTATTCGATTAATAGGGGCAGTTTAACTTTATGCTGATGTTGAGAATCTTTTTCATGGGTTATGTTTCTGTAATACAGTTTTATACCACTGCTGCTCTTTTTTTGGAAAGCAGAAAATATATTTTAATTGTTTTCTGAAAAAAAGTATTTGAAATACCTGGTTGTTGTTTATGCAGGTGCTGGCAAACAACCAAAATCAGGTTTGCAAGATATTAAATAATTTTTAAAATAAACAGAGGGTTTACCGTAATTATTAAAAACAAAGCAAAAAGATCATTGCCGGAAAAATCACCTGTTTTATTTTTCAGAAGACAGGTTGCAAAGTGAGATGACTGTTCCCTTTGCCTGATTGATGTTTACGGGAGATATGATAGCACGGCATGCTATGTTTTCACCGTTTTTGGTTTTTAGAATAAGATGGGTATTTCCCTGCCAGGATGATTCTTTGATTTGATCATCGGAAGCAGGTTTGATCAAATCACTCCATTTTAACTGTCCGCATATTTCTGCTGATTTGTAACCGGTTAAAGAGATAAACTCCTTGTTTGCCTTATCAATGATCTTATGGTTGTTGAGCATAACCAGAGGATTGCCGGTATTTTCAAATATGGTTCTGTAGATTAACTCCTGGTACTTAAGTTGATTGATTGTTTTGTTCCTTTTGATATATTTTATAATGATAAAACCTAAAACAACTAATTTAAGGGATAAGAGAATCGTTATTCCAACCGAATAATGGGTAAGCAGCGTAAGCATTTTATGAAAGATTTATACCATAAATAATTATTGCCTGAAAGAAAACGTCACTTGCTGTGTAATGTTCTCCTTCAAGGCAGTCATCTCGTTTTTTCAACGAACCTTCTGTTTCTGAGTGGCCTCCCGGCATTAAACCTGACGCTTTCTTACTCAAATCCTCCTGTAAATCAAGTGACATTTTTGAGATACTTCCATACCATATGTTGTCTCTGAGGGAGGTTAAGATGAAGAATTTTCTTTCACCGAAACATCTTCAAAATATCCGATAGCTCCCATTACATCATTGTTTTTTTCGGAGTGAATAAAGTCAATTTTTTTAGTGGTTAAAAAGATCGTTTTGTCTTTTAATACAATTTTCAGTTTTTGACAAAGGGAGGGTTTTTCTTTATTTTCATAAACGAAACAAGGTCCGGAGGTTTTACTTTTTTGGGAAGAGCTGGCAAAACACTTTTTATGAAGAACTTCCTTGGCAGATACTCCGGTAATTTTCACCGCTTCCTTGTTCCATGATTGAATGCTGCTGTTTAAATCAAGCGTAAAAATGCCCATGGGCATCATATCCATAAGGGCATGCTGTTGCTTTTCCAAAAGGTCTGATTTTTTTGCCAGATCGGGATTCTGATCGATAGAGATGATCACCCCGGAAACATTTTTCTTTTCATCGAAATCAGGAGATGCGGTCAACAGAAAAACTTCCTGCCGGTTTTTATTGGTAAAACCATATTTGATGTTGTAACTGGATTTTTTGTTTTTTACAACATAATCAATAATTGAGTTCTCCCCATTGATGGCTTCAAGATTTTTGATATCAAGGTCATTGAAATTTAAACCTTTCCTGATAGCTTCGGGTTTGATTTTGAAAAAATCGAAAAACAGTTTATTGCCAAAAGTAATAACGCCTTGTTTGTCGGCCATGATTTTGGCATTAGGACTGTTTTCCAGTATTCTGATCAGAAGTTCGTAGTCTCGTTTGAGTTTTTCTTCCAGTTTTCGTTTTTTTGTTATGTCCAGCATGGTGCAAACAACACCGTCAATATTTTTATCTTCGTCGAAGATCGGAGAGCCGTTGATGCTGAGCGTTACAACTTTACCATCGTTCCATTGGATATTGTGGATGACCTCGAAGACGGACATTTTTGTTTTTTTTACCAGGTTAAAGGGTAGTTTTTCTTCAGGAAAATCATTGCCATCCTCGTCGGTTATTTTCCATTTTGGGGCATTGAATGTCCGGTTCAGTATCTCATCTTTACTAATACCCAGAATCTGTTCGGCCATATGATTGGCGTATGTTATCTCACCATTCTTGTCGAGAATGGTACTGGCAATAGGGCTGTTATCAAGAACAGTAATGAGAAGCAAATTTTTTCGTTCAATTTTCTCCTCAAAGTCTTTTCGTTCGGTGATATCTACAAACGTGATCACCACACCGTCAATCGCATTTTCAACAGTGCGGTAAGGAAGAATTCGCATTAAAAACCAGTTGTTTTTCTTTCCTTTGATCTGGATTTCTTTGGGAATAAGCGTTCTTAGCACATTCTCGATATCCTCAATAAATTTATCGTAAAGTGTATTATGCGAAATGTGATGTATGGGGCGTCCTATGTCCAGATCAAGAATGTTAATGGCAGATGTAACAGCAGGTGTGAATTTTCTGATCAGTAAATTCCTGTCAAGGAAAACAGTACCAATATTGGTGTTTTTAAGTAAATTGTTTATATCGTTATTTAATTGGGTAAGTTCCTCAATTTTGTTCTGGTATTCGCTGTTTACGGTATACAATTCTTCGTTTACTGATTGCAGTTCTTCATTGGTTGACTGGAGTTCTTCATTGGAGGATATAAGTTCTTCGTTGGTTGCCTGAAGTTCTTCATTGGAAGTACCCAACTCTTCAATGGTTGCCTGAAGGTTTTCTTTCGTATATTTAAGTTCGAGTTCCAGATCTTTGATCTGCTGATTGGAATCGTACTCAATGGTTTGATTTTCAACATTCTTATCAGATTCTTTGATGTTATGCTTTTCTTCAAAAACAATCAGGATCAGTTTACTGCTTCTGTTTTTTTCTTTGAGAGGTCTTACTCTGATATTAAAGATATGTATTTCGCCTCTTTCTTTGATCTTGAAATCTTTGTAAATAATCTCCTTATTCTCTTTTACAGATTTATGCACGGCAATACTGATGGCAGTATTGAGTTCTTTTCTTACCAAATGCAGAATATCAATAGATAATTTGCCGGATGGAAGTTTGATGTATTTATTTACATCTTTAAAGATGTGGACGATTTGATAGTTTTCGTCAACAATAATTGAGGGGGGGATAAACTCTTCTATGATAGATGAATAAACTTCTTCATTTATTTCTTTGGGCTTATGGGTAAGACTTAAAAAATTGTCGGTTTTATCAATGGGTGCTTTCGCTTTTTGCAGAGAAGGGATAAGAAAGTCATTTACCGTTTCTCCTGCAACACCTTCTTTGTAGGAGTATATTTTCCATTTACTACTGATTGTTGTGAAGCTCTTGGATAGTTCCCCAAGAGATTCGCTTGAACCCAGAAAAAGAAAACCGTTTTTGTGCAAGGAAAAATGGAACAGAGATAATACTTTTTTCTGCATTACCGGTTTGAGGTAAATAAGCATATTCCTGCAGCTGATCAGGTCGATTTTTGAAAAAGGCGGATCTTTAATGATGTTGTGTGTTGCGAAGATCACCATTTTTCTGATGGTCTCTGATATTTGATAACCTTTTTCTTTTTTGAGAAAAAAACTTTTAAGTCTTTCAACAGAAATATCCGCTACAATACTTTCCGGGTAAAATCCCATGCTGCCATATTCAATAGATTCTTTATCGAGGTCAGTAGCAAAAATTTTCACATCATTCGAAAGATTATTTTGCTCCATGAATTCTTTGATGAGAATGGCCAAACTGTATGCTTCTTCACCTGTGCTGCATCCTACGCTCCATAATCTGACGCTTTCTTCTTTCTTTTTGTTTTTAAATATTTCGGGTATGATTTGATTTTTAATGATGTCGAAACTATCCTGGTCGCGAAAAAATTTTGTAACACCTATGAGCAGTTCTTTGTAAAGAATATTTACTTCTTTGGGCGATTGCTCAAGGAAGGTGATATAGTTTTCAAAATTGTTAATCTGGTTGATGCTGATCCGGCGTTCCAGGCGTCTGATGATGGTATTGGGTTTGTAATAGGTAAAATCCACACCCACACGGTTTCTGACGATAGACATAATTTTCCCCAAAGTGTTTTCATGATTGGTAAGGTCTTGTTTTTCCTCCCCTTTGGAAGTTAGCGGGTGTTTTACGTATTTTAGCAATTCCTCTGGCATTTTATCTGCCGATAGTATATAATCTACCAATCCGGTAGCGATAGCACTTTTCGGCATGCCGTCAAATTTAGCACTGTTGTCGTCCTGAGCCATCACCATTCCTCCATTGCCTTTAATGGCTCTGATGCCAAGGGTACCGTCGCTACCGGTGCCTGATAAAATAACTCCAATGGCTTTTTCGCAATAATCTTCGGCCAGCGACCTGAAAAATATATCAATGGGTAAATTTATACCGTGGTGATAGTTTTGCTCGGTGAGAAAGAGTTTACTGTGAAAAATGGTCATGTTTTTTTTGGGAGGTATCAGATACACACAGTTGGGGTTAACCTCCATGCCGTCTTCTGCTCTGA
>CAYMLS010000055.1:0-21039 GCA_964390665.1 uncultured Bacteroidales bacterium
AATAACGGGTACATCAAATTTAAAAGGGTAACTATTATGCATGAAATCTTTCAATTCGTCGGATATTTTTTCACAAATAAAATCCTCGCAAATACTCAGATCACCACCAATAATAATCCTCTCCGGATCAAAAAGCCCGGTGATCTTACTGATTTCTTTGGCAACCAAATGACTTAGTATTTGTAAAACATGGCGGCTGAGTGAACATTTTTTCCTTGCATAAAAATAGAGGTCTGATATCTGCACTTGTGCGTAATCATCGTCCAGATTCAACAATATATCCTTCGGGTTTATCTTCTCAATTTCTCCTTTGATGATTTGTTCCACACTCGGTACTCTTGAAAAAATTTCGCCCGCCACGCCGTTTGATCCGGTATAAAGTTTTTGATTGATCACGGCACCCAGACCAATTCCTCCAGCCAGAGGATTATACATTACATAAATAAGATTACTGTTAAGGATTTTGTCATTGGAAAACCACTGCTCTCCCAATGCACCGGCATTCGCATCATTTACAACCCCTACAGGAACTTTAAATTCCCTGGAGATGTAAGATTTAAGATCAAAATCCTCCATCTTTAAACCAAATGAATAAATAATCCTGTGATTCGTGGGGTTTACAATTCCTGGAACAGCAATAGATATGTACAGGAGTTTGGAAACCGAAGAACCCGATTCACTCAGAATATCATGGATGGTTTTGATGATCCGCGAGATGGTTTTTTCAGTTCTGCCGGGAGAAAATTCTTTTTCTACCCTCAACAATACCTGACCTGCCAGGTCCACCAAAACACCTCTGATGGCATTGCGCATCACTTCAACACCCAATATATTTCCATAACCAGGATCAACCCGCCATAAAACCGGTCTTTTTCCCCCTTTGAGGGTTGAAGAACCAAATCCACTCAACGCTATTAAACCTTTTCCTTTTAAATGCCTTAAAATATACACCAGACTGCTGGGTTGCATTTCTATCTGCCGGGCAAGCTGCGCTCCTGAAACTTCTCCCTGCGATCTGATCAGGGAAAAAACCAACTTGTGACTGCGCTCCTTTAAATCTAACATAAAACCTTTTTACGAATTTGTTTATTCATTGACTGAACAAATATAAGAATTATTCGGTTATCAACAAAATACCCCAAAAAATCTTTGTGCTTTTTTATCCGAAACAACAATACGAACCATAAAAAAACGTTGGATGTACCATAAACAATACTTCATTACATGCTGTTTAACTGACAGTTAAAATATGAAAAACATTGATATTCCCAAAAAAATAAAGTCGAAAGAAAGCGTAAACATTGCCTCTGAAAAAAAACTTTGCACTCGAAAAGAGATAACGCAATGAAAACTTTCTTCAAAACTAAATCATACCAATATTCAACCCATAAAAACAGGGGGTATAATCATAAATAAACAACAATTACTTAAATTTATTAAAAATAACTTTGAAATTACTTAAAGTTTTAATAAACTTGTATTCTAAAAAACAAATATACTATTATTAAGCAACAATAATGAAAGCCATTTTCAACAGCAACTTTGATGAGATCACCAATGAGAGTCGACTGATGCAACAAAAATTGCGCATTATACAGTTGATCTCTCAAAAAGGACACGGTATAACCATTCCAGATATATGCAAGGAGTTGAAAATAAGTGCTCCCACGGGCATAAAGCTGGTAAACGAACTTCAAACAGAGGGTTTCCTGAGTGCTATAGGCAAAAAAGAAACCCTCAACGGAAGAAAACCGCATATATATGGTCTGAAGAATGTGAATTTTTATGCCCTTAGTGTGGAAATTCTTCTCAAAAGAATAACGGTAGGCATTATTGATTCTAAACTAAATGCGGTTTATTACCGACAGAAAACAGATTTTATTCTGGAAAACACAAAAACTTGCCTGGGAAAAATTGAATCTTTTATCATTGAATGTTTGCACAACTCAGGCATCAATGAAGAATCGATCCTTGGAATGGGTGTGGGCATTACCGGCAGGGTAAAAAACAAAACCGGGGAATCCCTTACATTTTTCAACTTCCTGGATCACCCCCTGGCAAAATACTTTGCCGACACATTTGATATTCCTGTTTTCATTAATAATGATACCCGCTGTGTAGGGCAGGCAGAAAAAATTGCCGGTAAAGCACAAAAAGTGCATAACGCCATTATTATCAACCTGAGCCGGGGTTTGGGAACCAGTCTGATCATCGATAACAAGATCGTAAACGGCGGAATGGGATTTGCTGGTGAACTGGGACATATGCAGTTTGGCAACAAAGAGAAAATATGCCTTTGCGGCAAAAAAGGTTGTTTGGGTAATGACGTGGGTGGTTTTGCCCTGGAAGAAAACTTCATGGAAAGAATTGCCAACGGTGAAAAAAGCATGATCGATTCCGAAATTGACGGAAAACCTGTGCGATACGATTCTATTCTGAACGCTGCCCTGCAGGGTGACGATCTGTCTATAAAACTGGTACAGGAAATGGGATATAAACTCGGGCATGCATTGGGCAACATACTGAATTTACTAAACCCCGAACTGATCATTATAGGTGGAAAATTTGCCCGTTTAAAGGAACTGCTGCTCAATCCGGTAAAAACCGGCATGACAGGGTCAGCTTTATCCAACCCTCTTGAATTTTGTCAGATCGAATTTTCAGAACTGGGAGACCTGGGAGGGATTAAAGGCGCTGGTGCTCTTGTTTTCGAACATTTCGAACTAATAAAGAACTAAATCACGAAGGATTCCAGGAGCAGTGATCTTCCAACAAAACCATCACAAAATCAAAAAATTGTTGATAATGAATGTAAACCAATAAAAAAACATATCGTTTTGCTCCGGAAAGCAATGTTCAGATTTCCGAACCAGCAAAACAAATATATCACCCAAAAACAGGATAAATGCCATAACCGCTTAAACCTAATGAAACGAATCTTTCAATCATCAAAACACCAGTAGTTATGAATAAAAAAAGCATTTTCACAATTCTGATCATCCTTTGTGTCAGCAGCATCTCTTTATGGGCACAAAACACCATACGGGGGGTTGTTTACGACGAAAATGGGAACACCCTTCCGGGGGCAACCATCATTGTGCCTGGCACTACCCAGGGAGTTACCACAGATGTGGATGGTGAATTTTCACTTCAATTGCCCGAAGGGGAAAACACCATAGAGGTGTCATTTATTGGATATCTTCCCGAAAGTGTTGATGTTTCAGGAAAAGATTATATAGAAGTGACCCTCCTGCCATCCATAGAGCAACTTCAGGAGGTGGTGGTAACGGCACTGGGTATAAAACGTGAATCGAAGGCGCTGGGATATTCCGTGCAGCAGGTAGGTAGCGAGGATTTTACCAATGCCAACCGGATCAGTCCCATATCAGGATTGGTGGGACAGGTTGCGGGTTTGCAGATCGGAGAAACAGGAAGCGGACCTGGCGGTTCATCCAAGATCCTGATCAGGGGCGCCAATTCACTTACCAAAGATAACCGACCGCTTTTTGTAATTGACGGTGTTCCGGTCGACAACTCAGGCGGTTCCAGTGGTGGTTTGTTTGGTGGATTCGACTATGGGGATGCTATCAATAATATCAACTTAGATGATGTAGAGTCGGTCTCGGTGCTCAAAGGAGGCGCTGCATCGGCTCTTTATGGCGCCCGTGGACAAAACGGGGTGATCATGATCACCACCAAAAGCGCATCCAGTAAAAAAGGATTGGGTATTTCTTATCAAACCATGTTTTCAATTCAGGATCCACTCATCAAACCCGACTTCCAAACCTTATACTCACAAGGTGCTTCCGGCAGTTTTGGAAATGTGAACCCCAGAAGCTGGGGTGTAAAAATGGAGGGGCAACAAGTCGTTAATTTTCTGAATCAGGAGCAGATACTCAACCCGGTTTCCGGACACCCTTATGATGAATTTTTCAGACAAGGATTCAGCATGGATCATTCTGTGGTTCTTGATAAGAGAGGTGAATTGAACGGTATCCTTTTTTCAGCTTCCTGGAACAACAGCGATGGTATTCTACCCGGAAACACCATCGAGAAAAAATCTTTTAACCTTCGGTACGATTCACAACTGAGTAATTATCTTACTTTCGATTCCCGAGTGAATTACATCAACCAACAAGCGGATAATCGTCCAAACCTTGCCGGATCACCTGATAACCCCATTTATCTTTTTACACATAAACCAGCATCCGTTGGTTTGGATCAACTTGAAAATTATCAGACTGTAAACCGCATGGCAGTGGTGTGGAACAGTCTTTATAATGTCAATGAAGATGGCACCATTGTCCTTGCAGGAGACCCGCAATTTGCTTCAGCACCCTTGCTCAATAACCCCTATTGGGCTACCAATCTGAACACCAATCAGGATACCCGGAACAGAATTCTGGGATTTGCCCGGTTAGATTTTGATTTTACTGAATTTCTGGGTTTGAATTATGATCTGAATTTAACCTTGAAAGCAGGACTGGATCATTTCAATGACGAACGGGAAAGAATTACAGCACAAAATACCTATTATAAAGCAAACGGATTGGCAACAGGATCCTTTCTGAGACTTGAACGCACCGAAGCCAACTATGATTTCCTGCTTTCCTACGGCAACCAATGGGGCGATTTTACCCTGCAGGCCTCAGCAGGGGGAAACATTATGCAGCAACGCTCACGCAGTATCAGTGCTTCTTCTGAAAGTGGGCTTATCAATGTGTTTGGACCGTATGTGATACAAAATTTCGAAAATCCGGTTGCGTCCAATGGAATTTCTGATCTGGCCATACATTCTGTTTATGCTCTTGCCAATATGGATTACAAAAGGATGATCTTTCTTGATCTGACCTTTAGAAATGACTGGACAAGTGTGCTTGCTCCCGAGGAGTGGTCGTATCAGTACCCCTCCGTAAGTTTAAGTTGGTTGCTAGAAGAAACTTTTGATCTGCCAGGCTACATTGACATGTTTAAGATCAGGGGATCTTATGCTGCTACCGGCAGTGGTGGTTCCACCGTTGGACAACGTTACTTCCAGTTTGGAACCAACCCAAGTCAATACCTTGGACTTCCCTATGGATTTTTCAATTCCACAAGGCCCGAACCCCTCCTGAGAAGTGAATATACGGTTAGCCAGGAAGCGGGTATTCAACTCATCATGTTTGGAAACCGCCTCAATGCTGATCTTGCTTTTTACCAAACAGGCACCCGCGACCAGATATTCGACAATCCACTCCCCCCCTCTTCAGGATTCAACAGTGGGTTGATAAACTCCGGTTTTGTGAATAACAGTGGAGTAGAACTGGTTTTCAATTACAAAATCATCGATACGCCTGACTTTTCATGGACTTCAGGGTTTAATGTAACACGCCAGTGGAGCAAGGTGGAAGAACTCAACGAAGAGATCAACTTTATTCAACAGGGTGGTGTGGCAGGAGTGACTATACGGGCTGTCCTTGACAACGAAGCGGGTGTGATCTATGGTACTGCTTTCGACCGTGATGATAATGGCAACATGATTCTTGATGAGCAGAATCTGCCCCGCATAAAACTGGATGAAAGCGGAGCACTGGCTACCGAGGTCATTGGATATGCAATGCCTGACTTTCTGTGGGGCTTTAATTCCCGGTTCAACTACAAAAATATTTTTCTCAATTTCCAGATCGATTCCAAGACCGGGCATGATATTTTTTCAGTGTCCAATCGCAATGGAGCTGAATTTGGAACATTGGCATTTACAACAGAGGGACGTGATGAATGGTATCAGGCACTTGAAATATCTGAAATTACAGGTGTACCGCCCACAGACGGATTCATGGTACAAGGCATAAAAGATGGCGTGGAGGGAGAATACCCCGTTGATCCGCAAAGATACTGGGACCGTCTTACCCGCATAAATGAAGCATTTGTGTATGATGCATCATATATACGATTCAGGCAGTTGGCTATTGGATATAATTTTGAAGGATCGTTGCTCGCCAATACCCCTTTCCGCAATTTATCCCTTTCATTGTTTGCCAACAACCTGTTTTATATTATGAAAAGTACCGAAAACATTTCTCCCGAATCCGCTTTTGGAACCGGAAACAATGTTGGTTATGAACTCTATGCCTACCCCGAACTCAGGAGTGTAGGTCTGAATTTAAAATTATCATTGTAAACCACAAAAATATTTTGTTATGCGAAACAATATCCAAATCATAGCACTTTTACTGTTTGCTTTTCTGGCATCATGCACCGAAAATTTTGAAGAATTGGACCGGCCAAAAACAACGGCCAATACCATTGCACCCGATCCCCTTTTTACAAGGGCATTGGTTACAGGCTCAGGCTTGAGCGTGGCGGTCTGGCAATGGCAGCATCAGATATCCGGTTCGGTTTATGCGCAGCACTTCGCGAATATTCAAACAGGTGCAAATTTCACATCCGATAACTATGAACCCCGCCCCTGGAACCCGGTTTGGGAGTGGTACTATTCCCGTTCGGGCTTTGCACCTATGCATTACACCTACAGGGTTATTGAACTGGCACAGGAATTAGAGAATCCCATCAAAGAATCCATAGCCAGGATATGGAGGGTTTACCTTATTCAACAGGTTACGGATATGTATGGAGATATTCCTGTTTCAGAGGCTTTTCTTTCTGTGAAACCTGCTTTTGACAAACAAAGTGATATTTACTATCACATGCTTGAAGAACTGGAGAATGCAATCACTGGCATCAAAGAATTCAGAGACTTTGGATTTGAAAACTATGGAGATTCGGATGTCATTTACCAGGGAAACCTTGACAACTGGATCGCCTTTGCCAACTCCATGATCCTGAGGATAGGTCTGAGAGCTTCCAATACAGCTTCTTTTGAGCAACCTCTCGATGGGTATGATCGAAGCATCAGATCCTATATCGAAAATATTGATCCCGCCGAAACGATCAGTTCCCATCAGCAAACCGTACAGATCCTTCCCGATGCTACCGGACCAACTTATCATGTTAATAACCCCCTATCTTTCGTGCAGGGATGGCAGGAAGTAAGATTGAGCAAAACTCTGGTTGACATGCTCGAAGGATACGATGACCCGCGCCTGATGGTGTTCGCAAATGAAAACATTCATGGCGAATATGCTGGATTGCCCAACGGACAGGACCATTCTGACCTAAGTGCAGGGTATACAACTTACTACCAACCTGAGTTCTCAAACGTTGGTGATTTTTTCACTGAAGATCAGACACCTCACTATGTTTTCACTTATGCCGAATCATCCTTTCTGAAAGCAGAAGCAGCACAAAAAGGTTTGATAAGCGGAAGTGCTCAGCAATATTATGAAGAAGCCATTGCCGCATCATTCCAACAATTTGGAATTACTGAATCTCAGGCGCCGGAAGACTACCTTCAGGGAAACGCAGCTTTCGATGCTGCCAATGCACTGGAGCAGATATACACCCAACGCTGGATTGCTTTGTATCCCAACGGTCATGAAGCATGGTCGCTTGTCAGGCGTACAGGCGTTCCGGAAATGATGCAGCCTGCTTATACCTTCCCGGGAAATGATGAGATGCCCAGGCGCAAAATGTATCCCGAATCTGAAAAACAATTCAATGCAGAAAACTACCAAATCGCCGTTGACCGCATGGGAGGCGATAGTCAATATACCCGCATGTGGTGGGATGGTGGCAATTAACACCACTCAACCCTTTCATTCATTTAACAAGTAAAAAATCAACAAGATTTTCTAACCCCAAAAAACAACAACAATGAAAAAAAATCATTTTTTTAAAATCACAGGAATCAGTTTTTTATTGCTTTTGCTCGCCTTGGGTTTCACATCATGCGATACCGAAGACGACCCCGAACCCGCTGAAGCACTCATCACATCTTTCAGCATTATCAATGCCGGTGCCAATGCCGACCAAACTATTGAAGGCAGCATCAGCGGTATGGAAATTCTGGTGGCGGTTCCCTTTGAAACTGACCTTACGCAGCTTATCCCCGAAGTGAGCGTTTCCGAAGGTGCCACAGTAGTGCCGGCATCGGGCACAGAACTCGATTTTACCGAACCACGCAATTTTGTGGTCACCAATGAGGATATCACCAACACCTATACCGTTACGGTAGAGAAAGCGCAGCCCACATCAGGGGTTATCAATTCGATCACCTTCAAAAGTGCTTCCTCCGATGAGGTCTATGAAAATGAAATAGACCAGTCTTCCTTCACCATCACCATCACTTACAATGAGTTACAAAATTCAAGGGTAGTGATTGATGATATTGAACTTCTGCCGGCAGGTACAACTTACACCACCACAAGCGGAACCGATACACTTGACCTGGAAACCAATCAAAGTATCGTGCTCTCCTATGCCGGCGAAGAAACGACCTATACCATCGGAACCAACGTAACCTCCGCCGGATTTAATCCTGACAATACCACAACGCTTATGGACAAAACCGGTAATTCAGGATTAACACCTTCCATCATCAATACTGAAAACAACAGAGGTGTTCATTTCGACGGACAGTTTGTTTATGTTGCTTCACGCCAGGAAGGCAATCATATGTATTATTTTGACGTGGACGATCCCAACGCTGAACCAGCAGGAAGCATGAACATAGACAGTCTTTCCGGTGGAGCATGGGTAGTTTCGGATGTGCGTGTTAAGGGAGACTACATTTATGTGTCTAACATGGTAAATGCCGCCGAAAGTGTTTTTAAGGTGTATCGATACAATGGAAAGGAAGACACTGATCCTCAGGTAATTATTTCTTATACCCTTCCAGATGATGGAATCCGTTTAGGAGATGCCATATCAGTAGTAGGTAATCCACCCGAAGATGGATATATTTTTGCGTCTAATTTTGCCTGGCCAGACAATGCCAGTGAATTTTATGTATGGAATTTTGACGGTGGAGAAGCAAGTGAAGCAGAAGTGATGCCCATCGACCCCATTCAGGGATTACGAATCGGTCAGTATGGTCGCGTTACAGAAATTCCCGGAGAACCCGACAGATTGCTGGTAACCGGCGCTGAAATGGGCATTGGTGTCATGGATCTTGAAGGAAATGTACTGGCAGAAACCTACGAACCTCTTGTACAATCCAGAAGCTTCGACCCATCAATTTTCACTTACAACGGCGGTACCTATCTTTCTTACACTGTAAACCGTGAGTGGGAAAGCAATGCATTTTATGAGGTGATCAATATCACAGAAGGAGCAACCATGGAAGATGCAATCCTGGCACTGACACCGGCAAACATCGAATCCAAAAGAGTACACACCTTGCCTATAAGTGGCAACCCGGATGCTCTTTTTGTGGGTGCCACCAATGGTGTTGGGTTCAGCCCTGACGGCAAACCCCGCATCATGGCTTTCTCTTTGCAGAATGGATTCATCGTTCAGGAATTTTCCAACTAAAACATTATACATCAGAGGGGGTGTAAGATCCCCTCTGATCTTTTTATTTTCTCAAAACTTTTGCTTATGAAACCTCTTCTTTGGTCTTTTCTGGGTTTGTTTGCCATGCTTTTCATCC
The DNA here is from genome assembly GCA_964390665.1 of uncultured Bacteroidales bacterium. Lineage (GTDB taxonomy): Bacteria > Bacteroidota > Bacteroidia > Bacteroidales > UBA7960 > SKVR01. The sequence continues at coordinate 9,530 of CAYMLS010000055.1, forward strand.
TCTCCTGCGAAAAAGAGAACGGTACCGATCCCGACAATGACGATCCATCCGATACAGTAAGTACAGATACACTAAAAATACATTCTTTTGTTTTCCATGAAACAGACCCACCTGTAGAAGCAGAAATTGATCATGAAAACAAGGAGATAAAAGCATCCATCCCCCCGGATCAAAACATAAAAAATATTGCTGTAACAGTTGAGTTCACAGAAGGGGCAACCCTTACCCCTCCGTCGGGTTTTGCTTACGACTTTTCCAACCCCCTTGATTTTACATTAAAAAAAGACCAGGAAACAGTGGTATATACCGCTATCATAGATTATACAGAAAACGATCAGAATGAACTCCTTTCGGTCACATTTCCCGATCTTTTTCAAAATCCCGAAATTACAGACAATAATGAACTATACATGGACGTCCCTTACGGAACAGATCTCTCGAAAGTGCTGATAGAACTTGAAATTTCTCCCGAAGCCACCTCCGATCCTCCTTCGGGAAGTATTGTTGATATAAGTCCACCATTCAACATTACAGTAACTGCCGAAAACGGAGATGAAAGTATTTATACCCTGTATACAACAACAGCAGATCAGGAAACAGGAGTACGTGCTTTTTGGATCCCCGATCCCTCCCACTCACCATTTCTGACCAGTTATGAAGACATGCAGGAAGGGGTTGCACTTGCCAAAGAACTTAATTTTAATACTTTGTATGCTGTTGCCTGGGCCAAAACCCGTACCCTTTATCCAAGCCAGGTTTTGGCAGACCATTCAACCTATGCAACAGACCGCGAGGGAATGTTTTCTCCTGACTATCCCGGAGATCCACTCGAAGACCTGATAGAAATTGCACATGCCGAAGGACTAAAAGTAATCCTTTGGTACGAATACGGTTTCATGGCCAGATGGGGAGCAGCACCAACTCCTGATAATGACAGATTACTGGCCGTAAATCCCGAATGGGTTGGTATCAACAATCAGGGACAACCCTCCAACTATAACGGAACAGACTTTTATTACAACGCCTACAACACAGAGGTTCAGCAATTTATGCTTGACCTGATCATGGAGGCTGTGAATAATTACGATATTGACGGCATACAGGGCGACGACCGCTTGCCTGCCATGCCCCGCAACTCAGGTTATGATGATTACACCATCAACAAATACAAAGAGGAACATGGGGGTGAAGACCCACCTTCAAACTTCAACGCCACAGCATGGGTAAACTGGCGGGCAGAAATACTTAATAATTTTGGTGAAGAAATATTTAATACCGTGAAAGCAGCCAAACCGGAAGTATTGGTCACCAATTCCCCCAATCCCTACCCCTGGGCTTTTCAAAACCTGATGCAGGAGTGGCCCGAATGGCTGGATGCCGGTGCCGTGGAGATCCTTTCAGTACAATGCTATCGCTATAACATTTCGGCATATCGCTCTACCATCAATGAGGTAAAATCATACTTCACCAGTCATGGAGACGGAAACATGGAAAGACTTTCACCCGGCATTATCCTCTATGGTTCACAAGGTTTAACCGACCCCGAACTGATCGTACAAAAGATGAGATACAATCGTAGCATCGGCATCACCGGCGAATCCTTCTTTTATGATGTGCCTTTAAAAGATGAAAGGATCAAAAGGGTGATGAAAGCAATGTATCCCGGTCCGGCAATATTTCCTGAATTTTAATTTTGGATACCTTATATGGCAAACAGAGCAATCAGCATAGATGCATTAAGAGGTATAGCGATCGTTGGAATGGTTCTTTCCGGAACCATTTCACGTGCCCCTCATTTGCCAGCCTGGTTGTATCATGCTCAGATCGCCCCTCCTGATTTTGTTTTTAATGCTCAATTACCGGGTATTACGTGGGTCGACCTGGTGTTCCCCTTTTTCCTGTTTGCAATGGGCATGGCTTTTCCCTTTGCTATGAACAAACAACTTGAAAGAGGATTGACAGAAAAAAAACTGATCCGCAGAATCATTCTCCGGTCACTAAAACTTTTCCTTTTTGCCGTGATGCTGGCACATTTGTCCCCTTTCCAGTACCCACAAGAGCTGGGATGGATAAGATACATGATGGGATTGCTTGCGTTTGCCGGGTTTTTCATGGCTTTCTCCAGATTTCCCCAACGAAAGCATCATGAAACAAAAATTAATATTGCAGGATATATTCTTCTGCTTCTATTGGTTTTTCTTAGGGAGAAGATCTGGGATCTCCCCTTTTCTATCCATAAAAATGACATCATCATACTGGTATTGGCCAACATGGCACTTTTTGGTGCGATCATCTGGTTATTCACCCGTAATAATCTATATCAACGTCTGGCAATAGTAACCCTTTTCTTTGCTCTGAGATTAACCCACTCCGAATCAGATTCCTGGAATCAGATGATCTGGAATTTCAATATTTTGCAATTTTTGGGTGATGTTTTACCAGGATTAGCTGCCACTTTGCAACAAGCAGGTATCGATGCAAGCAAAACCATTTTTTTTCATCCTGAATACCTGAAGTATTTGATGATCGTAATTCCCGGAACAATTGCCGGTGACCTTCTGTATTCAGGCATTCGTGAAAAAATCGCATACGACAGGCAACCCGCAGAGAAAGTCTTTCCTGTTTTGGCATCCATCCTTTTTCTGAATATTGCATTAAACCTCTGGGGATTGCTAAGCAGAAACCTTGATTTTGTTTGGATCATGAATATAATTACCCTGTCGCTCATAACGTGGATAGCAGGAAAAGGTAAGTTTCGCCATCTGCAAAAACACAGGCATATCCTGAAATGGAGTATCTTCTGGTTATTACTGGGGTTGATTTTTGAAGCATGGGAAGGAGGCATCAAAAAAGACCCTGCCACGATCAGTTATTTTTTCATGACTTCAGGTTTGTCAGGTTTCACCGTGGTATTGTTTGGCATTATGGAACCTGTCTTTCGCAATGGAAACATATTAAGCGCTGTCAGTCAAACAGGTATGAACCCAATGCTGGGATATGTTGCAGCAACCTTTTTTATCATGCCCGTGCTTTATTTTTTGCAGGTTTTGCCCTGGATTGATCAATGGTACGTTGCCTGGTCCTGGGCAGGATTGCTGAGAGGTATCCTACTGACCGGACTGATGGTGCTGGTCACCGTTTACAGTGTGCGCAAAAATCTTTACTGGAAAACCTGATCTGTTAAAATGCTGAGAAACGCTGAGGAATGATCTCCCGGCAATGGTTGTAATGGAAAGTAAAACAAAATATGAGTCCACTCCGAAAACGTTTTCGGAAATTCATGAAAATGGTTTTTTTGATTAATTATCTGAATATAAATTACTTAACTCAATGTCAATTCGTATAATTTGTGGACAATATACTTTTTAGAATGGACGCAAATGTGTAAATAAAAAATGAATAAATGAACCGGACAATTTATCTTTTTCTTTTCTTGTTTTTGATCTCTTGTCATACAACACAGGAGCAAGAAAAGAATAAATCAACAGACAAATATGTAGCAGGATACAACGAACCCGTGCGGGGTGTCTGGCTTACCAATGTTGCCAGCGATGCCATGTATTCAAGGGAAAACATAGAAAAAGCGGTCGCTTACTGTCATGAACTGGGAATCAATACAATATTCGTTGTCACCTGGAACAAGGCAATGACCATGTATCGCTCAGATATCATGAAAGAACTTACAGGTTTTGAAACAGATCCGAAGCTCGACCCTGACAATACCGGTCGCGATGCCCTGCAGGAAGTGATCGACGAAGCAAAAAAATACAACATTAAGGTAATTGCCTGGTTTGAGTTTGGTTTTTCATCTTCTTATCAGGAAAACGGAGGTATTCTACTTGAGAAAAAACCAGGATGGGCTTCATTGAACAGCGAAGGCGAACTGACCACCAAAAACGGTTTTGAATGGATGAATGCCCTCGACCAAGAAGTGCAGGATTTTATCCTCTCGCTCATCCTGGAAGTGGTAAATAATTATGATGTTGATGGCATTCAGGGCGACGACCGTTTGCCTGCCATGCCATCTGAAGGTGGATACAACCCTGAAGTGATTGAGGAGTATAAAAACGATTTCTTTGGTAATCCACCTCCCGATTATTTCAAAGATTACAATTGGGTTCAGTGGCGGGCCGAAAAACTCAACGACTTCATGAAAAGAATTTATACCAGCGTAAAAGATGCTGACCCCGATTGTATCGTTTCTATGTCGCCCAGTATTTTTCCATGGTCAAAAGAGGAATACCTGCAGGACTGGCCTACATGGGTCAACTTCGGGTACACCGATATGATCGTACCCCAGGTTTACCGGCGCGATTCTCTGGCATATACACGCACCTTGCAGGCACAACTCAGGTATATTCTCCCCGAAAAGATGTACCAGTTCTATCCGGGAATCCTGATCAGGGTGGGGGATGAACAACCTTCTGAAGAACTGTTGCAATACAAACTCAGAGAAAACCGCCGGCTGGGTTTTCAGGGCGAGGTGTTTTTCTTTTACGAAGGTTTGGATAAGTATTCAGAAATCCTAAAAGATACATACCATGAATGAAAAATCCATACAGGTAACAGATCCTGTTTTTAAAAAACTGAACTTCAAAAACCACGATGAGATTTTTGTGCTCAATGCACCTGATTCTTTCCACCCGCACACAGAAACCATGAAGGCAATCACCCGGGTGCATACCGCTCATGACGGTCAGCAAAAGATCTCCTTCGGGTTAATCTTTGTAAAGGAGCAGGAAGAGATCGAATTTGCCGCTGAAAACATCATCCCTCACCTCGAAGGCGATGCCGTTTTCTGGGCCGCCTATCCCAAAAAATCATCTAAAAAGTACACCTGCAATTTCAATCGAGACAGCGGATGGGACCCCTTTGGTGAGAAAGACCTGGAAGGAGTGCGACAGGTATCTGTTGATGAGGACTGGAGCGCCTTGCGCTTCAGGAAAACCCAGTTTATTCAGAAAATTACCAGAAGAGAAAGCTTTGCTATCTCAAAAAGTGGAAAGAATCGTACCACCCAAAAAGGAAAATAAATCATGGAAATATTTCAGGGAATTGTATTGTTGATTGTTTTTGTGGTCATCACCCTGATGATGTCGAAAAGGATATGGCCGGCACTGCTTGCCATGCCTGTGCTGGCTGTATCAATATCGTTAATTGCTGGTATTCATCCCGATGATATCTTCAGGTTTGTGATAGGACAGGGATCGCTACGCCTCACCGAGCCCATGGTCATATCTATGTTTGGAGGTGTGTTGAGCATCATGATGCAAAAAACTGGTATTGCCGAAGGCTTCATTAAAAAAGGTGCCGAACTATCGGGCGATAACCCGTTGGTGATCGCTTTCATCATGTTCCTTTTCATTATCCTGCTTTTCACCACGCTCGGTGGCTTGGGTGCAATGATTATGGTGGGGGCCATTGTGCTGCCCATTCTTACATCTGTGGGTATCGGACGCCTCACTGCTGCTGTGATTATGCTCATGGGAGTGAATATTGGTGGAATGTTTAACGTGGGTAACTGGTCGTTGTACATGAACTCACTCAATCTTTCGCAACAGGAAGTGGTGCAGTTTATCCTGGTTATCTTTGGCATTGTGTTTACAGGTTCGCTTGTTTACATTATCATCCAGCTGTATCATGATGGTTTTAATCTGTCGGTTAAAAACATTGTTACCAGTTTGGGGTCCATTGCCATTCTGGCAGCACTGATCTATGGAGGTGTGTATATATCCGGAAATCTGGATTTTCCTGAGCAGGTAACATCCTTCTTTACCACTGCGGGAGAGGTGCTTTATTTTACCGGGCTGGGATTGATGATTCTGCTTTATGTCCATGCTGTTTTCCGGGCTTACAAGCACCGGAATCAACCGGTGAACCCCTTGCATTGGACTGCGGTTTTCACACCGGTGATACCCCTGATTCTTATCCTTGTTTTTGGTGTGAATTTCCTTTCCGCTTTCATCCTGGGTATAGCTTATGCATACATGATCACTTACAGGAAAGATAATATCAGCACCCTTATCAAATCTTTGATTGAAGGATCTGCAGTAGTGCTTCCCGCTGTAATCCTCATGTTTGGAATCGGATGGTTGTTGGTTTCGGTGTTGGGACCTACTGAGGCAATGCTGGCGAATGGTGAGACCATGGAAGCTTATCTGATGGCAAACTATGGTTCTGCGGAATGGCCCGTTCGTGAGCTTATGGTGCCTTTCGTGAAACAAATCATCCCTTCCTCAGGTCTGATGTATGTGATCACTTTTGTGGTACTGGCACCCCTGGCACTCTACCGCGGTCCGCTCAATGTTTGGGGTATGGGTTTTGGAATCGCATCCATCATGATGGCAGCCGGAATGCCTGCGGGTGCAATTCTTGGTATTCTCTGGTCAGTTGGTCAGCTGCAGGGAATCTCAGACCCAACCAACCTGCAAAACGTGTGGATTGCCAATGAGATGAAGGTTGATGTGCAGAAAATCCTCTACAATACCTTACCCTATTCCTGGATATTTGCATTCCTGGGGTTGATAGCAGCAGCAATTTTGTATTATTAATGTTTTGATGGAAATGAGAAAAATTAAAGTAGGAATAGATGTAGGAGGTACTTTCACCCATGCCGTAGCGGTGGATGTGAAAGATTTTTCCATTGTGGGCAAATCATGTGTACCCACTACCCACAATTCCAGACAAGGTGTTGCCGAAGGTGTTGTAGAATCGATGCTTCACCTGTTAAAAGAATCCGCTATCGAACCGGAAGAGATCATCCTGATCGCCCACTCCACTACCCAGGCAACCAATGCCTTGCTGGAAGGCGACGTAGCACCGGTGGGTATCATTGCACTGGGAAAAGGACTGGAGGGTAAAATCGCCAGCAAGCAGGCATTTTTGAACGACATATACCTGGCACCCGGAAAATTACTTCCGGTATTCTTCCGATACATGAAAACCTCTGAAGAAGTTACCCGCGGGAAGATCAGAGAAGCCATTGAAAGCATGCACAAGGAAGGGGCGGAAGTGTTTGTTGCCACTCAGGCATTTGGACCCGATGACAGCACCTATGAACACATGGTGGTGGAAGTGGCAGAAGAAATGGGATACAGAGGCACAGCCGCCTGCGATTTATCGCAACTTTACGGTATCAAGGTACGCACACGTACAGCAATTGTCAATGCCTGTATGATGCCCAGGATGATAGAAACCGCCAACCTTACCGAGCAGGCCGTCCGCGAAAGTGGTATCAAGGCGCCACTCATGGTGATGCGCTCTGATGGAGGGATCATGGACATAACAGAAATGCGCAAGCGCCCGATACTCACAATGCTCTCCGGCCCTGCAGCAGGTGTGGCAGCAGCTTTGATGTATGCCCGCATCTCCGATGGTATCTTTGTGGAAGTGGGTGGAACCTCCACCGATATCTCAGTGATCAAAAATGGTATGCCACAGGTAAAAACAGCCCAGATCGGCAACAACCGCCTGAGCGTGAAAACCATTGATGTGCGCACCATTGGTGTGGCCGGTGGATCAGTACCCCGCATAGAAAAAAATAAAGTGATAGATGTGGGCCCCCGCAGCGCTCACATCGCCGATCTTTCGTATGCTGCTTTTTCTGAAAACGACGATTTTTCAAATATTGAAATAGAGAAGGTCCAACCCAGAAAAGGAGATCCTTCTGATTATCTGAAAATTAAAAGATCCGATGGAGATTTCACCCTCACACCCACTGCTGCCAGTTATTACTTAGATATGGTAAAAGAGACCGGACATGGCGATGCCAACAGAAAAGCGGTAAAAAATGCCATGGAATCAGTGGCCGGCAAACTCGGTCTCACTCCCGGTGATCTGGCGGATTCAATCCTTGCCAACACTTCCCAAAAAGTAGAAAAAGTGATCAGGTCATTGATCAGGGAATATAAAATGGATAAAGACTTTCTTGTTTTATACGGAGGTGGTGGTGGCGCCAGTGCTATTGTGCCCCATGCTTCCAGGTACATGAAACTCGAACACAGGATCGCCCCCGATGCCGAAGTTATTTCTGCCATTGGCGCTGCGATGGGTATGATCCGCGATACGGTTGAAAAAAGCATTTTCAATCCTTCAGAAAATGATATTATAAAAATAAGGCAGCAAGCCAGTGAATCGGTCATCTCTATGGGGGCAAAACCCGAAACCGTTGAAGTACAGGTAGAAATAGATAATGCCAACAAAAAGGTAATTGCCATCGCCACAGGTTCCAGTGATCTGGCTGCACGAGACATTGCAGGAGAACTCAGTGAAGATGATCTGAAGGAAATCGCCAAAAAAGCACTTAAATCAACCAATGGCGGTATCGAAATATTCGGAAAAACCAACCTGCTTGCCGTGATGGGATATAAAAAAACCATCGGGCACTTTCTGGGATTAATGAAAGAGACTGTGCAACCAGTGGTTGTGATCGCCAAAGATGGCACTATCAAAAGAAAATTTAACAACACAAATCTGGTAAGATGTACTGTAAGTCAGGTAAAGGCCAATATAACACAACAAATTGAAGAGTTGAGATCATACGGAGATGGTGGTGAATTAATGCCCGATATTTTTGTAGTAGTATCCGGAAAGATCGTTGACATGTCGGGCTTGCTGGAAGTATCGCAGATCCTTTCGCTCGTGGAATTTGACCTGAAAGATCTGGACCAGGAAGAAAATGCCATTGTCATCGCGATCAGAAAAAAATAACCAGCAGCTTATTCCGATCAATTGCATCATGAATAAACAAAAAGGCACACAACCTTATTGAAAAAACATTAAATACGAAAAGTAATGAACAAAAAAATATATGACACCCTTATCTGGGGAACTTCTTTGGAAGGCATTAAAAAAGCAGTAGAACTAAAAAGAGCAGGCAAAAATGTTCTGTTGGCAGGGAAGTTTGGATTTCCGGGAGGAAAAGCCTCCGAATCGTTGGCTTCTCTTTTCAACCGTTCTTATTTTGAAGATAAAGGTATACTCGCTGAATTTCTGGAAATCTGCCGTCAATTAAAATTCGGTATTTTGTTTGAAAACCAACAATGGATATTGCTGCATCCTGAAGCGGTCAAAAGAGCAGGATGGCAAATGCTCAACCAGGTTCAGGCCGAACTGCTTTTTCATGTGATGCCATTGGGCATGATCAACCAACCAGCAGATTACACGCTGGAAGTATTCGGTCGTGAAGGAAAAATAAAACTAATTGCAAAGCAGATCATAGATATGTCAGACGATCAGTTTCTGGACACCCTCAAAAACAAGGGAAAAGGAAACAAAACACTCGTCATTAATGCGTTTTTCTCAGGCACATTGCCACCTGATTTTCCGGGGTTTCATATCAAAAGAAGATTCGAAACACCCATCGGGCAATATTTTTCGGTAGCAGTAAAAAATGTGCCACCACAAGACATCGAAAACACTTTTAATCGCGAACTGGACCGCTTGTCGAAAGAATCATGGAAAAAACATGGGGTAAGAATCCTGATGGTACCGGTATACCCTGAGATCATGGTAGAATAAATATTTCGGAAACCTTTTCTTTAAACTCAATCTACCAGCATCTTAGAAAACAGATCAAACATGGTATAAAGTATAAAAATGTCTTATGAGAAATTTATGACGAATCAAAGTCATTTGCATTTTACCAAACAACAAATGCTCAATTTCAACAATCGAAAAAAACAGTTGCAAAAATCATCATCATGCATTCACTATTTAAATCTTTGCAGAACGGATTAATTGTTTCTTGTCAGGCAGAAGGAGATTCGCCTTTCAACAATCCTGCGGATGTGGCAAAGTTTGCCATTACAGCAAAAATGGGAGGCGCCCATGGCATCCGCACCGAAGGTTTTGACAAAGCACTTGCTGTTTTGAAAGCGGTGGATCTGCCAGTGATCGGCTTGATCAAATCAGCCTTTGAAGATGGTTATGTGCGGATAACCGGAAGGGAGTCCGATGTTGTATCTCTTTTGGATGCAGGTTGCCATATAATCGCACTGGATGGCACTTTCAGGATTCGGGAACAAAAAACCGGACCTGAGTTTATCCGTTACATCAAACAAAAATACAATGCTGTGATCATGGCCGATATTGCCACACGCCGTGAGGCAGAGGCATGTTTTGAGGCAGGAGCGGACTGTATTTCAACCACCCTGAATGGATATACACCCGAAACATCGGATAAAAAATCTACAGAACCCGATCTGGAATTTTTGTCAGAACTCACTATTGTATTCAAAAATAAAATACCCGTTTTTGCCGAAGGGAGATTCAACACTCCGCAGCTGGCAGCAAAAGCAATCGAAATTGGAGCGTGGGCTGTTGTTACTGGAACAGCCATCACACGACCACAGGTAATAACAAAATGGTTTTACGATGCAATTAAAAAACGAATATGATGTAATAGTAGCAGGTGCCGGTATTGCTGGTATCTCGGCTGCTGTAAAAGCAGGAAGTACCGGATGCTCTGTGTTGCTCATCGAACACTATCCATTTCTGGGTGGTATGTCGTCGGCTGGCATGGTATCCCCTTTTATGAAATCGGTTACAGGAGAAAAAAACCTGGTGAACGGTATTTACAAAGATATGGAAAAAGGCATGCGACAGATGGGAGGTATGATAGACAACGGCTTCTATTCATGGGCATTCCGCTCAATCGCCAACCACCTGCTGGCAGAAAACAATGTTGACATCGCCTATAATACAGACCTGATAGACGTAGAGGTGGAAGACCAAAGAATCAAGTATCTGGTGATCGCCACCCCACATGGCATATCAAAACTTTTCGGCACCCAGTTTATCGATACCACCGGTGATGCCCAAATGGTGGCACTGGGAAACTTTCCGTGGATCAAGGGTGACGAAAAAACCGGAAAACTGCAGGCACTCACTCTTTTTTTCAGGATGGGTGGAATAGATGTGGAGAAAACAGCAGAATACACCCAACAGCACCAAAAAGATTTTCTGCCCTGGATGGATTTTAAATACGATTTTTCGCGCATCATTTCCATAGCCGGATATAAAGGACTGATCAAAAAAGCCAAAGAAGAAGGGCGTTTTCCCCCAGACGTGGACTATGTGTTCTTCACCACTCTTCCATCCTCCGGAGAAGGGTCTTTCAACACCACCAACATTCTGGGTATCGACCCGTCAACCTCTTCGGCGCTGACAAAAGCAGAAAAAGCCGGACATGAACAGGTAGCACAGGTGGTGGATTTTCTTAACAAAGATGTTCCTGGTTTTGAGAACGCTTTTCTTATCGACACAGCTGTGCAGGTGGGTGTGCGCGAAACCAGAAGGGCGGTTGCGCAATACATGATGAACGGAGAAGACATCATGAAAGGTTCACGCTTTGAGGATGTTGTGGCCAGAGGATGTTACGGAATCGACATACACGGGCAAAAAGATGAAAGCAGCAGGATGGAACATCTCCGGGAAGGCGAATATTATGAAATACCCGCCCGCGCGCTTATGGTTAAGGATGTTTCTAACTTATTGGTTGCGGGAAGGTG
>CAYMLS010000056.1:0-16006 GCA_964390665.1 uncultured Bacteroidales bacterium
GGCAATCGGGCAATCAAAAAAACTAACAATCCAACAACCAATCACCCTTCTACTTCACAACATGCTGCTTTTGCATCTGATCAACCATGTCGCGCAGGGTCAGTTCCAGGTTGGTGTATTCGAGCCCGAGTGATTCTTTGCTTTTTTGTGTATTTAACCGGATGGGGTATCCTACATTTCTTTTGACAAACTTTGGTGTTACGCCAAAAATTCCGCCGATAACCATCAGCAAAGGTTTGGGGGCTTTAAAGAGGGGCAACAGGTATTTTTTTCCGTATCTGCGTTTCAGGATTTTGGACAACCCTATGATGGTGAGGGTCCTTTCGGCCAGGATATGCCTTCCGGATGCTTTTTCATTTTCAAGGGCAAGGATATGTGCATGGGCAACATCGCGCACATCTACAAATCCAAACATCAGTGAAGGTGCACCCATGAAAAATTTGCCTTTGAGCAGATCTTTCATAAAATTCAGACTTTCTGAATCGGAAACAGTTGTAAGTGAAGGACCCAGCACAAAAGAAGGATTGATGACCACCAGTTTCCACTGATCCTGACCTTCACTTATTTTCCATGCCTCTTTTTCTGCTGCCACCTTGGAATAGGAATAAGGCTGGTGCGATGCAGAACTGCTTGTATTGAAGTGTTCTTCGGTAAATTGCGTCAACCCTTGTTCTTTCATGTCAATGTTGTCGCCATGAACAGCAGCAACGCTGGAGGTAAGGATCACCTTTTTCACGGTGCCTGATCTGGTGGCAGCATTGAGCACATTGCGGGTACCCAGCAAAGCAGGGTCGATGAGGTCTTTTTGAGGATCTTTAAAACGAAGCGTAAAAGGGGAGGCAATGTGCATAACAGCATCGCAACCTTTGGCAGCTTCATCAAAACTTCCCTCTTTGAGCAGGTTGGCTTCCCATATCTCCAGGTTCCCATCGCTTTTCTCCACATAAGGATCCAGCGGGGCGATCTTATCTTTTCTGGACTTATCGCGAACGGTCATCCTGACAGTATAGGATTTTTCGAGCAATTCTTTCACTACCCACGATCCTATGTATCCTGTACCACCTGTAACAAGAATTGTTTTGTTTTTCATGATTGATGAATTAGGGAATTTTTTTTTGATATTAACTATTTGATTGTAAGTAAACGATATGTAAACAAAACCGATCTTTGATAGTTCAACCCAAAAAACCAGATTTTATATCATTGTTGTTTGGTAAAAAAAACACCTGACAGGTCGAAAGCATTTTTTCCAACCGTTCACCTCTGGTTTCGCAGGTAATCATCATTTCCCAAAATATCAGTACGAATTTGCCACTTGCAGCAATGCTACATCGCTGCCATTATTATGACAAGAAAATAACCGGAAAAAATCACCACACACTAACCTACATAGCTTTCAACAATTTTACAGTTGCCCTGGGGAGTAATGGTGATATTTTTCAATTCAGCGGGAATGAGTACCACATTACCTGCCTGCATCACCTCAACGCCACCGGTATAATTGATCAGGCAGTTTCCTTCCACGCAACTCAGTATCACAAAAGAATCGATAAACATATAATCAATTTCCTTTTCTCTGCTAAGATCCATGATCCTGGTGGTGAAGTATTGGTTTTTGACCAGTTCCACGGCTTCATTTTCCCTGAGTTTGTAATGGGTTTTGTAGGAATCATGTTTGGTAAAATCCATTACATCCAATGCCTTATCAGTATGCAGTTCACGGAAATTGCCCTGATCATCCCTGCGGTTCCAGTCAAATACGCGGTAAGTCACATCAGAGCTTTGTTGTATTTCGAGCAGGGTAATTCCTGCACCAATGGCATGAATCCTGCCAGTAGGGATAAAAAAGACATCCCCTTTTACGGGTTTTTCGATGTTCATGATCTCTTTCAGGGTCCCTTTTTCCAGATGATCGAGGTATAGCTCCCGCGAAACCTCCTGGTTGAATCCTGTAATAATTTCAGCACCTTCTGCCGCCTCGAGCACAACCCACATTTCCGTTTTGCCCAATGACTGATGATGTTTCATGGCATATTCATCATCGGGGTGCACCTGTATGGAAAGATAGCTGCTGGTATCAAGTAATTTCACGAGAAGAGGAAAATCATTGCCATACTGTTCGAACACCTTCTCTCCCATCAGGTCGCCCATGTATATTTCAATGATCTCGCTAATGTTGTTACCTGCCAGAAATCCATTCTCTACAACAGAAAGATTTTCTTTCACGCCCGATAGTTCCCACGATTCGCCACAATTGGGCAGAGGAGAAAAATCCTTGTGATAAAGTTCTTTTAACCGGGTACCACCCCAGATTTTGTCTTTGTAAATGGGTTTGAATTTGATGGGATACAGCATAATTACAAATAAGATTAAAAATGAAACGATGAGTCCACTCCGAAAACTCGTTTTCGGAAATTCGTGAAATATTTTTTAAATTATCTGAATATCAATTATTAAACGTAGTGTCAATAGGATTCGCCGTGCTTACGGTTTGTGTAATTTGTGGACAATGTACTTTTCAGAGTAGACTTAAATATGTTTTGTTGAAACACATCCATTATGTCGTAAGCACATTTCCAAAACCCGCAATATGGATTAATGCAGGATCTGATGCGCTAAAAATCAGGGGTTACAAACCAATTAGCAATACATCCGTCATTTAATCAGGCCATTGTGCCTTGTCTGTATCCAGGTCGATCATAACACCCCAGCTAACACTGATGAGTTTGTTGTTTTCAAAATAGAAATCCATCACAGCATCGTTAAACGACACCCTGCGTTCACCCCATTCCTCATTTTCGGCATCCATGTCATCGAAACCATTTTGATTCATCAATTCAACAATCTGATTTTCATCCATTTGAAAGACCTTTTCATCAAAGAGAAGTGCCTGCTCGTTATCGGTTTCAAAGCAGGTAAACCGGTTATCATGGTCTTTCTCAAAAAAAACGGTATGTCCTTCCTCCCAGTAATTCCAAACTTCAGCATCTGATTCTCCCTCTTCACCGGGAAGGTCTTCAATTTCCTCTGGTTCGCCCATATAGTTTTCTGCCTCAGACTGAGAGGCACCAAATTTTAAATCACCCACGCCAATCAGTGGTTTGATATCCTGTGTACTTTTCATCGCTTTTTCTTTATGTTTTTTAATTTGTGACGGGAAGAGATTTTCCCTTTCCTTCGGCAATATTTTATATGTTAACCTGACAGACAGGCATATGGAAAATAAAAGTAAAATTACATTGTTGTTCTATGAAAACCAAGCATGACAAAAATTTTGTCGGATTCTTTTCCAACCATTACATCCATCACAAAAGTACTGAAAAACGTTTTATTTTAGGGGGGTATCGGGTTCTTTGGCCAAACTTTTATAAACAAGTTTATCAACCAGTGCTGGAAAGAATTTGCTTAACAAAACCGTTAGTTTCCCTACGTTGGTAAGAATAATGGTACGTTTTCTCTTTCTGATTCCTTTCAGAATGTGCAAGGCCACTTCCTGTGCTGTCATCATCGAGTTTTCGTTTCTGGGGGATTCTCCCTGTGTGTTGCCATTTCCATTGAGTGCAGTTTTTCGAATATTGCTGGCGGTAAATCCCGGGCAAACATTCATAATATGAACATCATTTTTCAGGTTTTCTGCCCGCAAGGTTTCCAGAAACCCACGGATGGCAAATTTGGATGCGGAGTATCCGGTGCGGGCGGGTAATCCTTTATAACCCGCCACAG
Organism: uncultured Bacteroidales bacterium; assembly: GCA_964390665.1. Classification (GTDB taxonomy): domain Bacteria; phylum Bacteroidota; class Bacteroidia; order Bacteroidales; family UBA7960; genus SKVR01. The sequence goes on from CAYMLS010000056.1 coordinate 3,724, forward strand.
AAGAAACCCCCACAATGGATCCGTTTGACTTCAGTATCCAGGGCATGGCATAATAGCAACAATAAATAGTACCCCAAAAATTAATATCCATCAGTTTTCTGATCACATCCAGATCCAGTTGCGTAAACAGGGCACGCATGCTTACACCCGCATTATTGACCAAAATATCTATTCTCCCGAACTTTTCTACTGCTTGATCGATAAGCCCACGACAGTCGCTTTCTACCGCCACATCCGTTTTTACCAACAGGAAATCATCAGGGTTCCATTGTTGTTCGGTGGTAAACGTCTCCATGATATCCAGGCGCCTGGCCGCCAAAACTACTTTCATCCCGCTTTTCACAGATTCTTCAGCCAAGGCTTTTCCAATTCCCGATGAAGCACCTGTGATAATTATAACCTTGTTTTTCAAACTATTCATAGTTTTCTTTAGTTTTGCAAAATTCTCTGCAAATATAAATGACTTAAAACAATTTCTGATGTATATAAGTGAAGTGAAAAGCAAAAAGGGAGAAAAAGATTTTTTTGATCTTCCCTGGTACATTTACAAAAACGATCCAAACTGGATTCCACCCCTTGATACGGATGTAAAACCCATCTTCGACCCGGAGAAAAACACCCATTTCGAAAATGGTGAACTCGTGCGGTGGGTTGTGTACGATATCCACAAAAAACCTGTCGGACGAATTGCTGCTTTTATTCACAAGAATATAGCATTTACTTATGAAACACCTACAGCGGCAATTGGTTTTTTTGAATCGATCAATGATCAGCAAGTTGCCTTCCTATTGTTCGATACCGCCAAAAACTGGCTGCAGGGCAAAGGCATCATGGCCATGGACGGACCCGTGAATTTTGGAGAGAAAGACCGTTTCTGGGGGTTGCTGGTAAAAGGATTTGGAAAACCGACACCATACCTGATCAATTACAATCCTCCCTACTACATCGAACTGTTCGAGGCATATGGCTTTCAGAACTATTACGAACAGTACATTTACAATATTTCAAGAGATGCATACATCCCTCCACTGGTGCAAAGAAGTTTCAAACGTCTTGAGGATCACGGGTATGAATTTACATCCATGAAATTGAATGAAATGGACAAGTATGCCAGAGATTTCATGGAAATATACAACCATGCCTGGCAGGATGTACACAAACACTTTAAACCCATGACCTTTGAGCAGGCACAAAAAACCTTCAAAAGCATGAAGGCAGTGGTTGACGAAGATCTGGCCATTTTTGCCTATCATCATCAAAAACCTGTTGCGGTTTTTATCGGTATTCCGGAACTCAACCAGATCTTTCAATATGTAAACGGAAAATTCAACGTGTGGGGGAAAATCAAGTTCCTGTTTTTCAAATGGTTGAAAGGCATCAACAGTGCTTATGGCATTGTTTTTGGCATCGTACCGGAACACCGCAACAAAGGTGTGGAAAGTGGGTTGATACTCAGCATCCAGAAAGCGGTGGTGAGCAAAAACAAATACAAAAACATGTACATAGCCTGGATCGGGGATTTCAATCCCAAAATGATACGAATTGTTGAAATATTAACCAAAAACAGAGAATTTACCCTGGTTACCTACCGCAAATTATTTGATGAAAAACAAAAATTTGAAAGGCACGCTCCTATCGATTAATAGTTGATATTGTAGAAGTTAAAAAATTCGGTATGCTTGCAGATCAAAAAATATTCTCCCAAATCCGCAAAAAACTTTGGTTTTTACATAATAGGCAGTACCTTTGCACTCTCAAAAAAAAGGGGTACAATTGCAACGTTCATTGACCCGGTAAAGATCGACTTGGTAGCTCAGCTGGTAGAGCACATCCCTTTTAAGGATGGGGTCCTGGGTTCGAACCCCAGCCAAGTCACCAAAACCTGCACCCCTTGCAGGTTTTTTTGTTTTCCCCTACCAGATCAGTCACTTTCCAACGCAAAATACACCAGGATGGACACATTCATACCGCTTCATAAAAAATAAACACCGATCGTATCCAAACAAACCCCATGAAGTTTTGTTAATTTCTGCGGTGAACCCACCTTTAACCCAGGTTCAGGAAATAATTGCTCATCAATCTCTTATCAAACTATGACAACAATCAACAAATACAGCAGGCTGATTACCCAGGACGATAGTTTGCCTGCCGCACAGGCAATGTTGTATGCCATTGGCATGAGTGAACAGGATCAGAAAAAAGCACAGGTAGGCATTGTCAGTACGGGGTTTCAGGGAAATCCGTGTAACATGCACCTGAATGACCTGGCTACGCTCGTAAAGAAACATGTAGACCAACACAATGAAATGTATGGTCTTATTTTTCATACCATTGGCGTGAGTGATGGCATTACCAACGGAACAGAGGGCATGAAATACTCTCTGCCTTCCCGCGAGATCATTGCCGACTCCATTGAAACCGTTGTAAGTGCACAGTTCTATGATGCAGTGATACCCATTGTAGGTTGCGACAAAAACATGCCGGGCGCCATCATTGCCATGGGTAGACTCAACCGCCCATCTATCATGATGTATGGTGGTACGGTAAAAAAAGGAAACTGGAAAGAGCAGGATCTGAACATTGTGTCGGCCTTTGAAGCTTACGGAGAAAAGATGAGAGGAAATATTTCGGAGGAAGATTACAAGGGCATCATCCGCAACAGTATTCCCGGAGCAGGTGCATGCGGAGGCATGTATACCGCCAATACCATGGCAGCAGCCATCGAATGCCTGGGGTTAAGTTTACCCTACTCCTCATCCAACCCGGCTGTAAGTCCTCAAAAGCAAAACGAGCCCGAATTGTTGGCCCAGGCCATCAAAAACATTCTGGAAAAAGACATCAAACCACGTGATATTATGACCCGCGCATCTTTTGAAAACGCCATTACCCTTATCATGGCCCTGGGAGGATCGACCAATGCGGTCATTCACCTCATTGCCATGGCAAAAGCAGTAGATATCAACCTGACCATCGACGACTTTCAAACCATCAGCAACCGTGTGCCTTTTCTGGCAGACCTGAAACCCAGCGGGAAATATCTGATGGAAGACCTGCATGAAAAAGGGGGAATTCCCTCGGTGATGAAAATGTTACTGAAAGAAAATATGATCGACGGCAACTGCCTTTCTGTTACAGGAAAAACCCTGGGAGAGAATCTTGAAATGATACCGGAACTGGAAAAAGGGCAAAAAATTATTTTCCCCGTATCGCAACCCATCAAAAAAACCGGACACATCCAGATCCTTTATGGCAACCTGGCGGAAGGAGGTGCAGTAGCAAAAATAACCGGCAAGGAAGGAGAAATATTCAAAGGACCGGCAAGGATTTTTGAGGATGAACATACTGCTACGGAGGGAATCAGATCGGTGGTACAACCCGGCGATGTAATTGTGATCCGCAACAACGGACCCAAAGGAGGACCCGGAATGCCCGAAATGCTCAAACCAACAGGTGCAGTAATGGGTGCCGGACTGGGCAAAAAAGTGGCACTGATCACCGACGGACGTTTTTCGGGAGGATCACATGGGTTTGTGGTAGGCCATATTACACCCGAAGGGTATGAAGGAGGTATGATCGGTTTGCTGAAGGATGGTGATATGATCACCATTGACATAACCAAAAACCGTATTGATGTTGATCTGACAGAAGAAGAAACAGAAAAACGGAGAAAAGAATGGAAAAGACCTGACAAAAAGGCACCTGGTGGGATGTTGAAAAAATTCCGGCACCTGGTATCATCTGCTTCAGAAGGATGCGTTACTGTATAAGGCAAAAAACACAAGATTCCTCCGATTTTAAAGAAACAAAACACTACCTGGATTCCTGTTTTCGGAGACCACTTTTTACTGTGAGGAAGCCATCAGAAGTTCAATATCCTGATGGGGCAGTCCAAAATGCTCTCCAATATATTGATTGGTGAGTGTTCCATTGAAAAGGTAAACACCCTGCCGGATGCCATTATCCTGCTGTAAAAGGTTTACAATGCCACCCGATTCGCCGATATTGAGCAATATGGGCACAAAAAAATTGCTGATGGCATATGATGCCGTGTGAGGCACCCTGGAAGCAATATTGGGTATGCAATAATGGGTTACGTCGTGTTTAACAAATACGGGTTCGTCATGGTTGGTGACCCTTGAGGTTTCGACACAACCACCCTGATCAATACTCACGTCAATGATGATCGATCCGTATTTCATTTGCTGTACCATGGTTTCATCCACAACCACCGGCGCCCGTCCGCCGGGAGAGTGAATGGCACCAATAACCACATCGGCAGTTTTCAGTGCTTTTGCCAATACTTTGGGTTGGATAATGCTGGTAAATATCCGGGTATTTAAATTATTTTGCAAACGGCGTAGCCGGTAGATGGAATTATCAAAAACTTTGACCATAGCGCCCAGCCCCATGGCTGCTCGTACTGCAAATTCTCCGACAGTACCGGCACCGATAATGATCACTTCTGTGGGTGTTATTCCTGAAAAACCACCAAACATGCGCCCTTTTCCGTACTTATTGTCGCACAAATACTCGGCAGCGATCAAAATAGAGGTGTTGCCCGCTATTTCGCTCATGCTCCTTACCAGGGGAAAGGTGTTGGTCTTATCCTTGATCAGTTCAAAAGCCACCGCATTGATCTTTTTTGCCATGAGCGATTTAAAATAACTTTGCGACTGCACGGGCAATGTAATGGTAGAGATAAGGGTTTGACCAGGGTTCATCATTTTGATCTCAGCCGGTGTGAGAGGTGCTATTTTCAAAATTGTGTTGGCTTTAAAAACATCCTCCGTTTCATAAACGATGTGCCCACCGGCTTCGCTATACTCCTGATCAGAAAAATGGGCATCAACGCCGGCACCTTTTTCAATCAGTACTTTATGTCCGTTTTGGGTTAAAATATTCACCCCTTCGGGTGCCAGTGCAATTCTTTTTTCCTGCAAACTTGTCTCCCTGGGTATTCCAATGGTCAAAGGGTTTTTCCTTTTTCTCACTTCCAGGGTTTCCTCCTGAGGAAGCAGTTTGCCCGACGAGCTGAAAAACATGTACTCCTGGCTTCTTTTATTCATAACCGGTTATATTAAATATACTTTTATTCCTCACTTTTCAAGTATCGCTGTTTGTCACGCAGATAAAGATACAACTTCTGACAATCTTCCGGCAGAAGGTTTTCTATTTTCTCCGGCCATTCCAGGAAACAATAATTCCCACTAAAAAAATACTCTTCGTATCCCATATCCATGGCTTCTTCCATTTTGTTTATCCTGTAAAAATCAAAATGATATACAATACCACCTTCTTCGGTTTGGTATTCATTTACAATGGAAAAGGTAGGACTTGTAACAGTATCTGAGACATTCATTTGTTTGCAAACGGCTTTGATAAGGGTTGTTTTGCCAGCGCCCATTTCTCCGTAAAAAGCAAAAACTCTCTTTCCGGGAAAAGCATTCAGAAGCTTTTGAGCAACAATATCGATCTGATGTTCGTAAAAAAGTTCTGAGATCATATGTTTACTTTGCTTTCAGGACTACAAAAGGCAGCAACATTTCCTCAAGTGATATACCTCCGTGCTGAAAACTGTTTTTATAATAGTTGACGTAATAATTAAAATTATTGGGATAGGCAAAAAAGTGATCTTCTTTGGCAAAAATATAACTGGAGCTCAGGTTGGTGCGCGGAAGGTAAATATCACGCGGATTTCTGACCTCGAAAACCTCACTGGCATTGTACTGCAAATTTCTGCCGGTTTTATACCGCAGGTTTGTATTGGTGTTTTTATCGCCCACCACCTTGGTGGGAGAAGAAACCTTGATAGACCCATGATCGGTAGTTAAAATGATATTGATCTTTTTTTCGTGCAGAAACCTGATGATCTCAAACAAAGGAGAGTGTGCAAACCATGAAAGTGTCAACGACCGGTATGCGGTCTCATCGTCGGCCAGCTCTTTGATCACTTCCATATCGGTGCGGGCATGGGATAGCATATCCACAAAATTGTAAACCAGCACATTGAGGTCTCTGTTGAGATAATTATTCAGCGTTTCCAGTAACCTTTTCCCGGCTGTAAGATTCAGTATTTTATGATAGTGAAAGGGTATGTTGGATCCGATGCGCCTGAGCTGCTCGCCCAGGAGTTCAGATTCAAATTGATTGCGGGTTCCTTCATCTCCCTCCCCTACCCAATACTGAGGAAATCTTTTTTCAATTTCGGAAGGCATCAACCCGGCAAAAAGTGCATTGCGGGAATATTGGGTGGCAGTAGGCAAAATACTATACACAATTTCCTCATCCATCACCCGGTAGTAATTTTCAATAGTAGGCTGGATGATCTTCCACTGATCGAAGCGCAGATTATCAACCAGAATCAGAAAATATTTTTCATTGTTTTCCAGTAAAGGGTTAACTTTCTCACGAAACACAAGATGGGAAAGCAAGGGACGTTCTTCGGCTGCGCCACTTAACCAATCTCTGTAATTTTCCACCACAAATTTATAAAACACCGTGTTGGCTTCCGACTTCTGCATTTTCAGGATCTCTTTCAACCCGGCATCCTGCGATTTATCAAGTTCCAATTCCCAGAAAATCATTTTCCGGTAAATATTATCCCATTCATCAAGATCAGGCCTGTCACTGATATCCAGACTGATTTGTCGGAATTCCTGCTGATAACCCATATTGGTTTTTTCACTGATCAGTTTCTTGTTTTCCAGGTTTTTTTTCAGTGAAAGAAGGATCTGGTTAGGATTTACAGGTTTGATCAGGTAATCAGAAATATTGCTGCCAATGGCTTCATTCATGATCGACTCTTCTTCACTTTTGGTGATCATGACCACTGGCAAACCAGGTTGCTTGCTTTTAATATCGGTGAGGGTTTCCAGACCTGACATCCCTGGCATGTTTTCATCCAGAAAAACAATATCAAAACTATCTGCATAAACCTTATCCAGTGCTTCATCGCCACTTTTGGCAATGGTTACTTCATATCCTTTCTCTTCCAGAAATATAATGTGGGGTTTCAGGAGATCTATTTCATCATCTGCCCATAATATTTTTATGCTCATAATTTTCTATTTTTCAGGTATACAATCAACTGTGGTCTTGTGATTAGAATTTCAACTTCTATTATTTCGTACATCATCCATTTTATCATTTTGGATGAATGCTGAACAATGATCATTTTACGATCAATCATTTTGGGAGTACAGTCAGAAACAATAGAAAAAACAGATTTATCAGACCATCATTGTGTATGAGAGCAAATATAACGAATATTAACCAATAAACCATCCGTCAAAAGGTATTTTACCCTGTTTTTGGGCAGAAAAAAAACGGTGGAAAAGTTGCCTGTTTTCTTATCTCACCCTTTGAATCGGCATAAGGCACTATCATGTATTTCCGGCTGGGACAACTTTCACAATTATCTTTATAAAGCAAAAAGGCATCATACGATCGAATGAAAAAATAATTGTAGGTTTGCATTGCTGCTTTTCAATGCGAACATTTTCATGCACCATGTTCACAAAACAGATCAACATGCCCAATAAACTCAAAATATTCAACGATCCGGTGTATGGTTTTATCAATATTCCATATGCCGTGGTATTTGATATCGTAGAAAATCGTTATTTTCAGCGTTTGCGCAACATTAAACAATTGGGTCTTACCAGTATGGTATATCCGGGGGCAAACCATACCCGTTTTCAGCATGCGCTGGGTGCCATGCATTTGATGACCTTATCCATAGATGTTTTGCGGGCCAAAGGGGTTGATATCTCTGAAGAGGAGGCAGAATCTTCGGTTCTTGCCATCCTTATGCACGACCTGGGGCACGGCCCTTTTTCTCATGCGTTGGAAAAGGTGCTGATCAAAGATCTGGATCATGAAAAACTCAGTTTACTTTTCATGAAAAAACTACAACCTGTTGCTCCCGAAAAAATTGAACTTGCTATACGGATTTTTACCGGCCATTATCATAAAAAATTCCTGCATCAGCTTGTAAGTGGTCAACTCGATATGGATCGGTTGGATTATCTGAACCGCGACAGTTTTTTTTCAGGTGTTTCTGAAGGGGTGGTAAGTTACGATCGCATTATCAAAACACTGAATGTGAGCAACGACATGCTGGTTACAGACCAAAAAGGAATTTACTCCCTTGAGAAATTCATCATTGCCCGACGGCTGATGTACTGGCAGGTATATCTTCATAAAACCGTTTTAGCTGCTGAACATCTGTTGATCAACATCATGAAACGTGCATCCGAAATTTACCTCACAGACGATCAATTGTTTTGCACGCTGCCCATGAAAAAAATAATTTTCGACAGCAAACTCGATAGAAACAGTTTTGATGAGAACCCGGATCTACTCGAATATTACGCCGACCTGGATGATCAGGATATCATCACATCCATCAAAATCTGGATGAAACATCCTGATTACATCCTTTCCGACCTTTGCACCCGGCTTATCAGGCGAAGACTATTTCATATAGACATACAAAAAGAACCCTTTGATCGTAAATCGATTGAAGACATCAGACAAAAGGTATCCAAAAAATTTAATTTGACTTACGAAGAAACCCGCTACCATGTAATTTCGGGGATAACGCAAAACAATGCCTATGATCCTGGTGTTGGAAATATATGGATATTACAAAAAGACGGAACGGTAAAAGACTTGGCGGAAATATCAGACCAACTAAATATCAGAGTTTTATCTAATCCAGTGAAGAAGTATTTTCTGAGCTATCCGAAAGAAATTACCTTTATATGAATAAAATAATGCATATCTAAACACATATTTTATAATTTAGCAAACGTTTTCAAATCCTGAATTTTATTTAAACATCGCCATAAAAAAAAAATTTCAAATCAGAAACATAGTCAAATGGAATTCAAAGCCCAGCAAATTGCCGATTTCCTGAGGGGAGAAATTGAAGGTAACCCTGAAACCACCGTTCATACCATATCTAAAATAGAAGAAGCCGAAGAAGGGAGTTTAACCTTTTTATCCAATCCGGCATATACGCCCTTCATTTACAAAACCATGGCGTCTATTGTATTGGTAAACCGTGATTTTACGCCTGAGAAAACAATGAAACCCACCCTGATACGGGTTGATAACGCTTATGAATCGCTTGCCCAGCTTTTACATCTGTACCAACAGAGTTTACCCCAAAAAACGGGGATATCAGAAATGACATCTATTGCCCAAAGTGCTGTTACAGGACAAGACATTTACGTGGGGGAATTTTCAGTGATTGGTGAAAATGTAAAAATCGGGAACAATGTAAAGATCTACCCCAATTGCTATATAGGCGATAATGTGGAGATCGGCGACAATACCATTATCAACGCTGGTGTAAAGATCTATGCCAATTGTTTTATTGGTAAAGACTGCAACATCCACTCAGGGGCGGTAATCGGTGCTGATGGATTTGGTTTCGCCCCCCAAAGCGACAATAATTACATGAAAGTTGCCCAGATCGGTAATGTGATCCTGGAAGATCATGTGGAAATCGGAGCCAATACAACCATCGACCGCGCCACCATGGGATCTACAGTAATCAAAAAAGGGGTTAAATTGGATAACCTTATTCAGGTTGCCCACAATGTTATGATAGGAGAAAATACGGTGATAGCAGCCCAATCAGGCATTGCCGGTTCCAGCAAAGTAGGTAAAAACTGTATGATAGGAGGACAGGTAGGCATAAGCGGCCACATCACAGTGGGCGACGAAGTAAAAATAGCCGCCCAGTCGGGTTTATCTTCCAACGTAAGAAACAAAAAAATCATCATGGGTGCTCCTGCTTTCGATCACGACAAATATATCAGGGCATATATTCACTTTCGCAACTTTGAAAAAGTTATTCAGCGGTTGGAAAAGCTTGAAAATTGGGCAAAGGAAAAATAAAAGCTCTATCTTTGCGGGGTTTTTCTGAACAGGAAAGTGGCGAATCCTGGCAAAACGGGACGAACGCCCTTTATTTTAAAATAAATCAAAACATAACAATGATTGAAAAACAAAAAACAATTGCCGGCAATGTTAAAATTTCGGGAGTTGGATTACATACCGGCCAAAACGTAACTGTGCAATTTAAACCTGCCGCTGAAAATACAGGAATACGCTTTTTGCGAACCGATACAGGGGAAAAAGTTTATATTGAGGCAGATGCAGATTATGTGGTGGATACTTCAAGGGGAACAACCATTGAAAAAGACGGGGTAAAGATTCTGACCGTTGAACATGTGCTGGCAGCAATCACCGGAATGGACATTGATAACATACTGGTAGAGGTCGATTGCCTGGAAATGCCCATTATGGATGGAAGTAGCAAAACATATACTGAGTCTATCAGGCAAACCGGAATAACAGAACAGGAACTCCCCCGTGAGTACTTTGAAGTTAAGGAAACACTTCGGTTTTATGATGAAGAAAAGGATTGCGAATTCCTGCTGGTTCCTTCCGAAAAATACCGTATCTCATGCATGATTGATTACAATTCAAAGGTGTTGGGTTCACAATATGCCACACTGGATGATCTGGAAAGCTTTCAAAGCGAGATATCTTCCTGCCGTACTTTTGTTTTTCTTCATGAACTCGAGTACCTTTTGGAAAAAAACCTGATCAAAGGAGGCGACCTGAGCAATGCCATTGTTTTTGTTGACCGCCCGGTTAGTCAGGAAGAACTCGACAGATTGGCAAGACTATTCAACAAACCATCTGTGGAAGTGAGAACCGAAGGTATACTGAACAACCTGGAACCTTACTTTGAAAATGAACCTGCCCGACATAAACTGTTAGATATTATTGGCGACCTTACCCTTTCAGGTAAGCGAATAAAGGGTCATGTTATTGCCAAAAAACCCGGGCATGCCTCCAATGTAAAATTCGCCAAAGAGATCAAGAAACTGATCAAAAAAAGAATAGCAGAGCAGCAGATTCCACAACACGACCCTGACAAGGAACCCGTCTTCACCATCAATGACATTAAAGGGATGTTGCCACACAGATACCCTTTTTTACTGGTGGATAAGATCATAGAGATATCCGAATCGCACGTTGTAGGCATCAAGAACGTTACGATGAATGAATCTTTCTTTGTTGGTCATTTTCCCAATGAACCTGTGATGCCGGGAGTTTTGCAGATAGAAGCCATGGCACAAACAGGTGGCATCCTGATACTCTCAACCGTTCCCGATCCCGAAAACTACAGTACATACTTTCTGAAGATCGACAATGTTAAATTTAAGCAAAAAGTTGTTCCCGGGGATACCCTGATACTCAAATGCAGTCTGATCTCTCCTGTAAGAAGGGGAATATGCCACATGCGTTGTGTAGGATATGTCGGATCAAAAGTTGTAATGGAATCGGAATTAATGGCACAAATTGTTAAGAAGAAACAATAACCCATCAAACATCCAGGAAAAAATAATTGTAAAACAGGTCTGGCATCGAAGGATAGGTTTTACCAGCACTAATCAAACAAAATACAAATGAATCAACCGTTAGCATATGTACATCCACAGGCAAAAATAGCGCGAAATGTTGTTATTGAGCCTTTTGTAACTATTCATAAGAATGTAGAAATTGGTGAAGGCACATGGATTGGATCCAACGTAACAATTATGGAAGGAGCCCGTATTGGGAAAAACTGTAAAATTTTTCCCGGTGCTGTCATTTCAGCAATCCCGCAGGATTTGAAGTATGCCGGTGAAGAAACCATAGTGGAGATCGGAAATGACACTACCATAAGGGAGTTTGTAACCATCAACCGGGGAACAAAAGCCAATTACAAAACCGAAATAGGGCAAAACTGTTTGCTCATGGCTTATGTACATGTGGCTCATGACTGCATTGTTGGAGATAATTGTATCCTGGCCAATGCTGCTACACTTGCCGGACATATAACCATACAGGATTATGCCATCGTGGGTGGACTAACAGCCGTGCACCAGTTTGTCACCATCGGGCAACACGTGATGATCTCGGGAGGATCGCTGGTAAGAAAAGATGTACCCCCTTATACCAAAGCAGCCAGAGACCCACTTTCTTTTGTTGGTGTTAACTCTATAGGACTTAGAAGAAGGGGGTTTTCAAGCGAAAAAATCAATGAAATCCAGGAAATCTACAGGATCATATACCTGAGAAAAATGAATGTTTCCCAATCGGTGTCCATCATTGAAACAGAAATGCCCTCAACCCCCGAAAGAGATGAGATCATCTCTTTTATTACCAATTCAGCCAGAGGCATCATGAAAGGTTATGCATTTCAGGAATCCAGATA
>CAYMLS010000056.1:16106-20965 GCA_964390665.1 uncultured Bacteroidales bacterium
AACGGGAGTGGCAAAACCACTTTGCTGAAGATCATGTCGGGAATACTCACCCCTACCTCAGGAAAAATCAACTGGTTTTTGGGAAACAAAGAAATTCCGGCAGATACTATTTTCCGTTACCTGGGATATGCCTCCCCGCATATGGAACTGATTGAGGAATTTACTTTGAATGAGGCTCTTGCGTTTCACAGGAAATTCAGGCGTTTTGTGAAGGACTATGAGGTAAATGACCTTGTAAGGATCTCCGAACTAAAGAAAATACACAACAAGCCTATCCGATTATTCTCTTCGGGAATGAAACAGCGCATAAAAATCCTGTTATCGGTTTTGTCAGAGAACGAACTGATCATCCTTGACGAGCCCTGCAGCAATTTTGATGAACGATCCATAGCGTGGTATCAGAATATCATCAGGGAATATGCGGGCAACCGCACAGTCATCGTGGGCACCAACAATCGAACCACAGAGAGTTTTTCATGCCATGAATACCTTGATTTGAATAAAGAGAAATCATAATCCCCAAAACTTGTTGAGAATACCCCAACCAAAGTTATGCCGATTTAAAACGTAACAAGCAATCACTCTTCTTAGTCATCGACTACTGAAGGATCTGTAACCTTGCCAAGAAACAGGACTGAATTGGATTTATTCTCTTTAATAAAATAAATAAAAGGACGATCGGCCCTGAAAACTTTTACAGGTTCCTGATCAATAGCGGATGTTTTTCTGATCATCACCACAGCAGTGGATGCCGCTGCTTCGGTTCCTTCTTCATTTACATCAATATACGCTTCGTGTATCACCTTATCAATTTTCAAATCATTTTCGCGGGTCATGGCAGAAAAATCAGCTTTGTTGGAAAAAGCAAGGGGCATACCCATAGCACTCAGAACATCCTCCAGATCAAATCTTGAGCGGGTTTTAAAAGAGGGAAACAATACCTCAGCCTCCTGCAATTCCATTTTCTCTATGATTTGCCAGAAATCTTCACCCTGGGTGTTATCCAGTAATTGTTGTATGCTGCTGTTTTTGGAAGGCAAAACCGCCACCATTGAAAAATCAGATCCTTCATATTCCATCTCTAACACCTGCATTTGATCATTTTCAAAGTAATTGAATATGTCTTTCATGTACATAAAAGGCACTTTTATCGAATTTCCATCTTTTACATAGAACCGATCCTCGCGGGTTGCACTACTGTCGAAGGCAATTTTCCATTGCGACAAAAAATAGATGGCATTGATCAACACCAGTCGGGTATCCTCCACCAACACACCCGGTTTTATCAATTCATTGATCAGGTCATTGGTCTGATCGCCAACCCATTCGTTGATCTCATTTCTGATGGCCTCCCGGTCTCCGTTTTTATAATCCACCTTATACAATGATGACTGATAGTATTGCTCAATAAGTTGAAAAAAATCTTCCACAAAATGAAAATCTTTCTGAGCCCACAGCGAATTAGCAGACTTTAACTGGTCATTTTTGCTCCCCAATGCCATGATCTGCTCTTTCCATGCAGAAAACTCCTTGTGAAAAGATTCATTGTTTTCATTAAAATACAAGGTTCTCTGCATCTGATCAGCCGTTTCACCTTTGGCACCGCCATAGGTCATGGCCAATGCTGTTGAAATACTAAAAGGAGACAGAATGATGTTTTCATCATTTTGTTCATGCAGCGTTTTGAATACATCAAAAGCATACATATTGTTTTGCAATGATCTGGGCATTTGCTGAATATTATTGGATGTTTGAGAGGTATTTTCGGTTTGGGTTTTGCATGCTGTCAGAGATAACAAAATAGCAGCGAAAAACAAAAGATATTTTTTCATACGTCAAATATTTAAAAAAGGGTTTATAAATAAATTCATACTTTGCACTGCAACCAATCAGACAAAGTCTGAATGACTAGCCATAAGATCCATCAAAACAAAAAGGCATTTACAAAAGCGTTCAGGCAATGATCGGGCCAAATTTCTATTTTAGAGTCCACTCCGAAAACTCGTTTTGTGTAAATTGACTTGATTGCGCTTACGATTCGAAAAAACATCATGTTTTTATTCATCTGAATGTCAGTCATTAAAATTAGTGTCAGTTTTTGTAATTGACTTTGTCGAGTTCCGCTTCGCTCCGGTTCGTGGATAATAAACTTTTTGTAGTGGGCTCATTTTACATTTTCAAAATCCGGAATCATGAGTTTTACAGTTGTTCCCTTATTTCTGGCGGAGGAAATGTCAATTTTTCCTTCCATCTGACCAATAAGGGCACGACAAATAATCAATCCCAGGCCAATACCTTTTTCTTGTTGCGTACCAATGGTTTTGGGATGAGGTGTATCCAACCTGAAAATATTTTCGATTACCTCGTTCGTCATGCCAGCGCCATGATCTGTAACCAACAATGCCATTTGATTGCCTGATCTTTCGATCCTGACTATTACTTTTCCCTGCGGAAAAGAATACTTCAGTGCATTGGACAATACGATCCTGAAAGCATCTTTGAAGGCATTCCTGCTGTTACTGATGTATAAAACATCCGTATGCTGATAGTCAACCAAAAGGTCTTTTTTCTTTGCATGGGTCTGAAATTCGGCTATTATCTGTCCAATAACATCATGAACGTTGAATTTGCTGACATTAAATTCGTAGTTCCCAAGTTCAATATCGTTCCATTGCTTAATATTATTGAGAAGAGCAAGAATTTTTTCATTATCATCAAGCAAAATTTCAGACAGATTTTTCACCTCCGTTTCATCCACCGGCGGTTTGCTAACCTCCTCGTGGAGAAATCCTGTAACGCCCTTCACACCAATAAACAGATCTTTAAGGTCATTGGTAAGTATGGAAAAGAATTTTGTTCGTACCACATTCATGAGTTTGATCTCTTCACGGATGGTTTTCAGTTCAAGATGAGTTTCCAGTCGGGCGATTAATTCTTCAGACTGAAAAGGTTTGACAATATAATCAACAGCACCTGTTCTGAATCCTTTTACAATATCGTTTGGTGTGGTATTACTGGTAAGAAAGATAACCGGAATATTTTTCATTTTTCTATCCCCTTTCAGGTTTTGACAAACCTCATAACCATTCATTCCTCCCATGAAAATATCCAACAAAATCAGATCTGGATTGATCTCCTTTACCTCCTGCAAGGCTTTCTCACCGGAGTTCACACTAAAAAAAAGGTAATTCTTTACGAAAAGTAATCTTTCCAGGGCAGTTATTACCAAAGGATCGTCATCAACAATCATGATCTTAAACGGATTTTCATCTATATTCCTTCTACCTTGCATTGTATTTAGTTTAAATGGATAATTTTCCTGGTCAATCAATCGATTCTCTTATCATGATAATCACTGTTGTTGAAAAATAACCGCTGCATTATTAAGCACCCTTCCTAACAAATTCATGCACAGCAGATCTTCTCAGTTGTCGTTACAAATCAAATCAGCATTAAAAAAATGGAAAGTTCTTTTATCAAACAACAAGAGATCAAACCTGGTTTCATTCAATAAATTCTAAAGTACATCATAACAAAAAGTAAATATTAACTCAGATTCAAAATTAATGAAATAAAAACATACCTTTAATAGTTTGTTTATTTTTTCGGAGGATTGATCTTCTATGCCCAAAAAAAATGTTTAAAGCAAAACGAAAAAGGATAAACCCATCTATTCCATGCACAAAAAAGCAGAGGTTCATTCGGTTTTCAGTATTTTCCACCCCTGAAAACCCACGAAAAAACACAGGAAATTAAGTAA
Organism: uncultured Bacteroidales bacterium; assembly: GCA_964390665.1. Classification (GTDB taxonomy): domain Bacteria; phylum Bacteroidota; class Bacteroidia; order Bacteroidales; family UBA7960; genus SKVR01. The sequence continues at coordinate 19,867 of CAYMLS010000056.1, forward strand.
AATTACTGTATGACAGGTTTTAAAAAATCAGTACATTTGTTATGACAAAATCCTGACACAAACCCAGTGATTTTAAACGCGCTTACCAGAAAAACCAATTTTTAATTACAAAAAAGAAAAAGTCATGAAATACTTTATCAGTTTAATTTTCGGACTTGGATTGTTATTTTTCATACCCCTTGAAGCAGAAAGTCAATCGCGGTCACCTGTACAGGATCGTCGTCCTTCCGTTCGCCCACCTTCAAGAAGTACTCCACCCGGAGGAACACGCCGCCCGTTGAACCAATCGCGCAGAGCTCAGGCCTTGGGTCAATACGGATGGGAAGTAGGTGGTAATATTGGCACTTCGCTATCCCTAACTGAAGTTAGCGGTACTTCTGTTGATCAAAAACCTTCTTTCCTGAATTCTCAGTGGAGCGCCACCAGATTAAATCTTGGCGGCTTTGCCCGATACAGATTCAGTGAGTATTTAGCAGTGAGAGGATCGCTGAATTATGGGAGGATGAGTGGTGCCGACTCCCTTGCTACCGGAAGACAAAGGAATTTTTCCTTTACCAACAATCTTTTTGAATTGGGTGTCATGGGTGAAGTTTACGCCCCTAAATCGAGTCCGGGTTTCCCATTAGATTTCTATGGATTCTTAGGATTTGCAGGGTTCTACCATAATCCACAATTACAAATCCCGGAACCAATGCCCAATGATTTTTCCCTTGACGATTACAGCAATATACAAGCAGCCATCCCTGTAGGCATTGGCGTTAACTACATGCTTGCCAATGGAATAAAGATCGGATACGAAATAGGTTACAGAAAACTTTTCACAGATTATCTTGATGGTTTTACGCGCCCCTATAGCCAAGGCAACGATGCCTATTATTTTACGTCTTTCAAGTTTACGTATCCTTTGCAAAGCGGAGGATCAAGAGTACGATTCTAAAATATGAAAGAATAATTAAGAAGTTCAAAAACTATAATTTTTTCTAACGAGAAAAAAATATTAGCAAACCACAGCACAATAATAAAAGCTGTGGTTTGTTATTTTTAGGAGAAGACCTGATAATATAGCAACAGAAATCAGGTAAAATAATGATGAATAATT
>CAYMLS010000057.1:0-20846 GCA_964390665.1 uncultured Bacteroidales bacterium
TTCGTGTAAATTTGTGGAAATTTGTGGACAAATACTTTTTTTACTGGACTCATAAATTCAACACAACGCATTTACGAAAAGCAAAATCCTGTTTTGGGTTTATTGCCGCCTTGCACTTGCCGCTTTCTTTACCAGGCATAGATCCATAACATGTGTTTTCTTGCAGACACTCCATCATATCATCAAGAAGAAATGATGCCATTTTGGAGGTTAAGGTGTTTGTATTGAATTGATTATGATTTTCGTTTGATGCCAGTCAGAAAAGTCAGATGGATTTGATAATAAATTTTTTATTTTTGAATAGAGTTTGTATCTTTGCACCCTTTATAAAAATCGAGTACTTTGAAAGTTTTAGATTCTTTTGAGATAGCATTTGTAGGGCTTTCCCACGGTGAACATACGTTTGAGTTTGAGTTGAATGATGCTTTTTTTGCATGCTTTGAAGGTTCAGAAATCACCAGATCCAAGGCAGTTGGTACGCTGATCATGCATAAAAAAAACAATATGCTCGACCTGGAGTTCTTTATCCGTGGAGATGTGGATCTCAGGTGCGACAGATGTTTGGAAAATTTTTGGCAACCGCTCAATATTCATCAAATGTTGTATGTGAAATTTGGTGAAAAATTTGAAGAGCAAAGTGATGAAGTGATCATCATCCCCCAAACAGAAAGTCATATCAATGTATCTCAGTATTTTTATGAGTTTACCATGCTTCATTTGCCCGCTAAAAGGGTACACGGTACAGAAGGAGGCAATGAAGGCAAATGTGATCCGGAAGTTCTAAAAGAAATTGAAAAATATATGGTAGACTCCTCAGGTAGCAGAAAAAACCATGAAGAAGATAAACCCACTGATGCAAGATGGGATGCTTTGAAAAATTTAAAATTTAACTAATTCCGAATACTTATTATATAAAAAGTTATGGCACATCCAAAGAGCAAGATTTCCAAAACCCGCCGTGATAAAAGGCGCACACACTATAAAGCAACAGAACCATCGCTCACCAAGTGTTCAAACTGTGGTTCATACAAATTGATGCACAGAGTTTGTCCGGAATGTGGCTTTTACAGAGGACAAATGGCGATTGAAAAAGCCGCTGCAGTTTAGTCCTTTTCATATGAGCAAACCCTCGGGTTTGTTTCATTCTTTATCAGTTGGTATTTTTATCATATTTATACGCTTTAAGCATCCGGGTAAAATTCATACACGCTTATGTTTGAATTTTGTTTGGATGTTTTGCTGTTGAGTTGTTTATTCTTTTTTATATGATCGCCATCATTCCGGAAATCTAAAAGATTAACAAATCTAAATTTATGGCAGATGATTGCATTTATTCAGTAGTTTTGTGGATTGTAAAAAGCACCCTCGTAATGATAAACAAACAGTTTGATACCAATATGTAACATTAAATCGTAAGGAAGATGAACATTGGATTAGACATTATGGGTGGTGATTATGCACCCGAAAGTATTATGAAAGGTGCTGTGCTTGCCCGGGATGTGTTACCTGCTACCGACACCATCTACTTGTTTGGACCCGAAGATGTTATTGTAGATCATCTCCGTCAGATGAAGGTTTCCGCAGATGGTTTCCAAATCGTAAAAACCACACAAATCATTGGCATGGGAGAACAACCTACCCGTGCCATAACACAAAAAACCGATTCGGGAATCGCAAAAGGGTTTCAGTATCTGAAAAAAAATAAAATAGATTCTTTTGCCAGTGCCGGAAATACCGGCGCTATGCTTGTTGGTGCCATTTACAGCGTTAATGTTGTTCAGGGCATTATCCGACCGGCCACTACCTCTGTTCTGCCCAAAGAAAATGGAGGTATTGGAGTACTCATCGATGTGGGAACAAATCCTGACAGCAAACCCGATGTGATGCATCAGTTTGGTATACTGGGTTCGGTATATGCCAGGTATGTGTATGGCATCGAAAACCCCAAAGTGGGTTTGCTCAACATTGGTACAGAAGAAGAAAAAGGAAATCTGCTTACACAATCTGCTTACCGCATCATGAAAGATACAGACGATTTTAATTTTGTGGGCAATGTTGAATCTCGCGACCTGTTCAACGATAAGGCAGATGTAATCGTTTGTGATGGATTTACAGGCAATATCATTATCAAACAGGCAGAAAAAGTTTATCATATGCTCAAAAAAAGAGGTTTCTCTGATCCCTTTTTTGATCGTATGAATTATGAAAAATATGGTGGAACTCCCATATTAGGTGTGAATGGAACGGTAATTATCGGACATGGGATTTCCAATGATGTAGCCATTAAAAATATGATATTGCTTTCAAAAGAAGTTTTTGAAGCCAATATTGCAGGAAAGATTTCATTTGCCCTGAGCGACGACAGACATCTTGAAATGCCTGAAGATCTGTAACTGGGCAGGTTATTATAAAACATTAATCCAATTTTATTATGACTAAGATCAGGGCTGCTGTAACAGCAATTCAGGGGTATGTTCCGGATTACATACTCACCAATGCCGAACTGGAAACAATGGTTGATACCAGCGACGAATGGATATCAACCCGAACGGGTATCAAAGAACGACGTATACTCAAAGGAGAAGGTAAAGGAACTTCTGTTATGGCTTCCAAAGCAGTTAAGCAGTTGCTCGAAAAAAGAGGTATTTCGCCCGATGAAGTAGATATGCTGGTTTGCGCTACCGTTACACCTGATATGAAATTTCCGGCAACAGCTAACCTCATCGCCCATCAGGTGGGTATTAAAAATGCTTTTCACTATGATACCAACGCTGCCTGCTCAGGGTTTATTTATACTTTGGTTACCGCAGCCAACTTTGTTGAATCGGGAAGATACAAGAAAGTTGTTGTCGTTGGAGCCGATAAAATGTCTTCCATTGTAGATTATACCGACAGACAAACCTGCGTGATATTCGGTGACGGAGCAGCCGCTGTATTGCTCGAACCCACCACAGAGGAATTTGGCATCATGGACCATGAGTTTCAGTCAGATGGATGTGGACACGTGCATTTGCATATGAAGGCGGGTGGGTCTGCATATCCTCCTACCCATGAAAATATTGATGCACGTGAGCATTTTGTTTATCAGGAAGGTCAGGCAGTTTACAAATTTGCCGTTAAAAACATGTCGGATGTTGCCATGAAAGTTATTGAACGCAATCATATAAAACCCGAAGAAATCGCATGGTTGGTGCCTCATCAGGCAAATATGAGAATCATCGAAGCCATTTCCAGGCGCACCGGCGTGCCCATGGAAAAAGTGATGGTAAACATCCAACGATATGGCAATACCACCAATGCCACCATTCCATTGTGTCTGTGGGAATGGGAAAATAAACTCAAAAAAGGAGATAATGTGATACTGGCTGCCTTTGGTGGTGGTTTTACATGGGGTGCCATTTGGCTGAAATGGGGCTACGATAATTCCTGATTATCCTTATTGCTTTCTGGAAAAGTTTCTACCTTTGTGCCACCTTTAATCTATTAAAAAAGCACTATGGAAAGAATACTTGTTATTGGTTGCGCAGGACAGATAGGGTCGGAACTGACACTGGAGCTGCGCAAAATTTATGGCAATGCCAATGTGGTGGCCACCGATATTAAACCTGCCGATAAGGAAATTACCGAAGGAGGACCCTTTGAGATCCTGGATGTACTCGATACACACCGGCTTTTCGGAACCGTGAGCCGCAACAAGATCACCCAGATCTACCACCTCGCCGCTATTCTGTCTGGCAATGCCGAAAAAAAACCCATCGCCAGCTGGCATATCAACATGGAGAGTTTGCTCAATGTCCTGGAACTCTCCCGCGAACTGGAGCTGAAAAAAGTTTTCTGGCCCAGCTCCATCGCTGTTTTTGGCCCCACAACGCCCCGTGTCAACACACCGCAATTTACGGTCATGGAACCCAACACTGTTTATGGTATCAGCAAACTGGCCGGTGAAAGATGGCTGGAATATTACCATAAAAGATATGGTATTGACGTAAGGAGTTTGCGCTATCCCGGCCTGATCAGCTACAAAACAGAAGCTGGTGGCGGTACCACCGATTATGCTGTTGAAATATTTTATGAAGCCATCAGAAACAGGGAATATGATTGCTTCCTGAGTGAAGACACCTACCTGCCCATGCAGTTTATGGAAGATGCCATTAAGGCGACCATTAGTGTGATGGAGGCGCCCTATGAACGGATTTCTGTGAGATCGAGCTACAATATGGCGGGGGTTAGCTTTGCCCCTAAAGACCTGGTGGCTAAGATCAAAAACAGGATCCCCGATTTTAATGTTTCCTATCATCCGGATTTCAGAAATGATATTGCTGCCTCCTGGCCTCAGAGCATTGACGATAGTGTTGCTCAAAAAGACTGGGGGTTGAAAAATACTTACGACCTGAAAAAAATCACGGATGTGATGATCGAAGAGGTTGCCAAAAAATTCTGATTTATCGTATGCATATGAACTTAGTTGACACACATACCCATTTATATCTGCCCGAATTTGAAGATGACCGGCATGATGTTATATCCCAGGCAAAAACTGTGGGAGTGGAGAAAATGTTTTTGCCTAATGTTGACATGGAAACACTACCTGACATGTTAGAGGTTGCCAAAACATACCCTGATTCCTGCTTTCCGATGCTTGGATTGCATCCCACCTCTGTGAAAGAAAATTTTGAGGAGGTATTGGAAGAGATGGAAACATGGCTGGAAAAAGAAAAATTTGTTGCCATTGGTGAAACGGGCATTGATCTGTATTGGGATAAAACCTATTTCAAACAACAGGTGAAATCGCTGAAGACACAAATCAACTGGGCATTGGATCATGACCTGCCATTGGTGATCCATTCGCGGAGCTCGACCACCGAGATCATGGATCTCCTGGAAGAGTACCGGGGCAGCGGACTAAAAGGCGTTATGCACTGCTTCCCCGGCGATGTAAACCAGGCAGAATGGTTTACCGAATTTGGTTTCCTCCTGGGTATAGGAGGGGTGGTCACCTTTAAAAACAGTTTGATGGCGCAGGTGGTGGAAACAACTGATCCTGCGTATCTGATCCTGGAAACCGATGCACCTTATCTTTCTCCTGTTCCTTACCGGGGCAAAAGAAATCAACCTGCCTATATCCCCATTATTGCTGAAAAAGTTGCAGAATTAAAAAAATTACCGGTGGACGAGGTTGCCGGAATTACCTCCCGGAATGCTTACGGATTATTCAAAACGACAGATTCATAGTGGAAAATAAGATGCAATCAAAAATATTGGTTATTTATACAGGCGGTACCATTGGGATGGTTGAGAACTCAGATGGTTCACTGAACCCTTTTGATTTTAAGCATCTTGCCGGACAAATACCCGAGATCAGGCGGTTTGATTTTGTGATTGAGAGCATTTCTTTTGATCCTGTTATTGACTCATCGGACATGAAACCTGAAATATGGGTGAAACTGGCAAAAATTATCGAAGCCAATTATGAAGAATATGACGGATTTGTTATTTTACACGGTACCGATACCATGTCTTTTACGGCATCTGCCCTGAGTTTTATGCTCGAAAACCTGTCTAAACCCGTTATTCTTACGGGCAGTCAGCTTCCCATCGGACGCATAAGGACAGATGGCAAGGAGAATTTTATAACCGCCCTGGAGATCGCAGCCGCTAAACATGAGGGATCTGCCATGGTACCCGAAGTATGCATTTATTTTGAAGATCATTTGTTCAGGGGCAACCGCACACATAAATACAATGCCGAACATTTTGAAGCATTCCGTTCTGTCAATTATCCTGCCTTGGCCAAAGCGGGTGTTGATATTAAATATAACCGCATTGTTATACAGGAAGCCAGCTACCAGGAGTTTCGCATTTTCACACGTTTTGATCCCAGGATCGCTGTACTGCCTGTCTTCCCTGGAATAAGGGAAGAGGTGGTGAGTGCGGTTTTAAACGTTAAAGGGTTGAAATCAGTGATCCTGCAAACTTTTGGATCGGGCAATGCGCCTACTGCTTCCTGGTTTATGAATTCACTGGAAAAAGCAATGAACAATGGACTTATCATCTTTAACGTAACGCAATGCAGAGGAGGAGCTGTCAACATGGGGAAATATGAGACCAGTAATGGACTGAAAAAAATTGGAGTTACGGGGGGATACGATATTACCCTGGAAGCGGCCATTGCCAAACTCATGTACCTGCACGGCAACGAATACTCGCGCGACAGGGTCAGGAAATATCTGCAGGTTCCACTCAGAGGTGAAATGACCGTGCATTAAGCAGGATTTGACATGGTGGACTTTTGCGTTTGTTTTTTCCTTGTGACCTGATCCACCAGATATATAACCGACCGGAAGGATTTCCCGGTATGAACGCTCAGTCCGTTTTCGCAGGTACGACTGGTTGAATAACCCGCAACACAATCCTGAGTTTGTTCTTTTACTGTTCTTAACCCATGGGCATTCAGCTCCGGAGTTGTAAAACCTTTGTCGCCGGCGAATCCGCAACAATTGGCTTCTATGTTCACCACCCTGGTGGAACATTTTTTTGCCAATCGTACCATATCATCTTCCAACCCCATTTTTTTGGCGCTGCATACGCTGAAAACACTTACCTTCTCATCCACAGGATTAAATTCAAGTTTGTCTGACAGATGTTCCAGTATGAACTCAATGGGTTCGTACAATTTCATGGCGGGTTCCATGTTGGTTTTCATGGTATAAAGACACGGGCTCATGTCGCATAAAACCGGATACTTCCCATTTTCACTTGCCTGGCGGAGTGCTTTTTCCAATTCATCAGATTTTTCTTTGCCTGTTTCCCTGAATCCTTTGCTGGAATATGCCATGCCACAACAAAGATCTTTTACATTCGGTGGATATATGATATCATAGCCTGCTTTTTTCAGCAACTGAGGGAGTTTGTCGCTCAGCGGTGTTTTGTCAGGATCGTCTTTTGCAACCCCCATTGCCCGGTTGATGCAGGAAGGAAAACAGACCACTTTCAGAGGGTTTTCAGGATGGGTTGCATGCCTTTTTAAACGCTTACCTCCCGCAGGCATTGCTTTGTTCCATAGGGGTATTCTGTTGCCGGAGATCTTTCTCAAACCGCCTGTGATCTTTGTCATGGCTGCAGTGCCTGCCATGCCATGTACAAGGGCGGTGGTGTCAAGCATCAGGGAAGTAACTTTTACTACTTTCGACATGTTGTTTGCCATGATGCTGGCAATTTTTCGCGGAAAAGGTCTCATCTCATGCTCTCTGATAGATTTGATCATTTCTCCGGTATCGATCTTTACCGGGCAGTTGAGCGCGCATAAACCATCGGTGGCGCAGGTTTTGTCGCCATCATAATCAAAACTTTTCACCAGGTCGGCAAGCATATGTGGTTCATGTTGTCCTTTTTTCAGTCTTTCTATTTCGCGCAACACCACGATCCTTTGCCGGGGCGACAGGGTGAGGTCTGCAGATACACAGATATTCTCACAAAAACCACATTCAATACATTTGTCCACAATCGAATCAACGGGAGCAAGGGGCTTGAGGTTTTCAAGGTGAATGGCAGGGGAGGAGTTGAGTATTACACCGGGGTTGATAAGACCGGACGGATCAAAAACATGCTTGATCTTATGCATCAGCGCGTAGGCATCCCGTCCCCATTCCATTTCAACATAGGGTGCCATGTTGCGTCCGGTACCATGTTCTGCCTTGAGGGATCCGTTGTATTTCTTTACCACCATTTCTGCCAGTTCGTCCATGAATTCCGCGTATCTGCTGATCTCTTCCTTCGTGCCAAAATCCTGGTTGAAAACAAAATGCAGGTTTCCATCCATGGCATGACCAAAAATGACGGCTTCGTGGTAGGCATATTTTTTCAATATTCGTTGCAAATCAAGGGTGCCTTCAGCAAGAGATTCTATGGGGAAGGCGATATCTTCTATGATCACCGTGGTGCCGGTGGCGCGCATGGCCCCAACAGAGGGGAACAATCCTTTCCGGATATTCCATAATTGGTTGTATTCGGCTGGTTTGTTGGTAAACTCAATGCGGAAAACAGTGGGGATGTCCCGTATGCTGTCTTTGATTTTTTGGATGTGGGCGTCTGTTTCGGTATGGTTTTCTCCTCTTGTTTCCACCAGTAGTGCCGACACATTTTCATCCAGTCCTTTCAGGTAAGCAGGCATTCCCTGGTTGTTTTCCACAGATCTCAGTCCTGCTCTGTCAATCAACTCTACCGCTGCAACGGGTTGGTTTTTTAAAACCGTAGCCGCTTTACAGGCATCTTCAATTTTGTGAAACAGGATCAGGGCTGTAGCTTTGCCGGGTTGCTCCGGAATGGTGCGGTAAGTGATTTCTGCGATAAAACCCAGCGTCCCTTCCGATCCGATCATGATATGATTGATGATGTCAAAAGGATCCGTAAAGTCTACCAGGGCGTTTAAACTATATCCATTGGTGTTTTTTATTTTGAATTTGTGTTTTATTTTTTCAGTCAATGGTTTATTTTGTCTCACCTCCTTTCCCAATTGCGATATTTGTTCGATCATCTCAGGATGGGAAACAACAAAATCTCTTTTGCTCTTTTCGCTGCCCGTGTCAAGCAAGGTGCCATCATGCAGGATGATCCTCATGCTTTCAACGGTTTGGTAGGAATTGTCGGCTGTGCCGCAGCACATCCCGCTGGCATTATTGGCGGCCATGCCACCGATCATGGCTGCATTGATAGATGCCGGATCTGGCCCTATTTTTCTGCCATAAGGCGCCAGCAATATGTTTGCTTTGCCACCCGTAATGCCTGGCTGCAATTTTATTTTACGACCTTTATCCAGTATTTGGAAATTCTTCCATTGATCGCTGGCAACGATCAGTACCGAATCTGTAACCGCCTGACCCGAAAGACTGGTGCCTGCTGCCCTGAATGTTACAGGTATTTTTAAGGCGTGGGTGGTATGCAGAATATCCGAAATTTCTTTTTCGCTGTGTGCTTTGATCACGATTTTGGGTATGAGCCTGTAGAAACTTGCATCGGTACCCCAGGCAAGTGTATGCATAGGATCTGTGAATATTCTTGAAGGATCTGTGATCTTGATCAGTGATTGGTAAAGTTGCTGGTATTTACCTTTTAGAAGTGAAGAACTCATGAGGATTGTTTTGATATGATGAAGCGTGATGCCTCAAATTTAAGGAAAAAATCTGTAGTAGAGATGTTTTATTGATTTCTAACGAATGGATGATGTGAGAAACTGTGTTAATTTCATTGGTAGGATCACTGAGACTATCCCCTTTCACTGGTTGAGGACAAAATACCACTCCCTGATTATTGAAAAAGAAAACGTAGTTGTTAGTAGCAAAACGAAGTGAAGTGAAGAACCTCCATGGATAAGAATCAGATGATCAGGTTTTACCGGACAATGGTGTTTTTTTTCATCAAAAAGCTTACAGAAAACCTTCTTTCACTAACTTCGTAAAACAATGAAAAGGTTTTCTTCAAAATGTTAGTCCCGATGCCTTGTAAGAACTGCCTTCGCAAAAGGTCTTTGCAATCATTGGCATGGTTGATTTTTTTCGTGCCAGGTTACAGAAAGGAACCTTATTGAGGAGATTGCTTCTTGCGATTGAAAAATTATTTATTCATTTCAATCCTGTTTTATGTCGCGCAAAGAACAACTGATCAAAAAAGTAAAAGATACGATTCATTTCCTGGAAAGGGATATTTGGCAAATTCCTTTGAAAGACCTTCCTGCCCGAAAGTCTTTTCTGATCAGGCAGTTGCGGATTTTTATTTTGGCCTTCCGGGGTTTTAAAGACAATAGTCTGATGATCAGAGCCTCTTCCCTGACCTACTATACCCTGTTGGCTATTGTACCGGTAGTTGCCATGGCTTTTGGTATTGCCAAAGGTTTTGGGCTGGAAGCGTTCCTCGAAAATCAATTGCGTGAAGTTTTTACAGGTCGCGAAGAAGTTTTTAACTGGATCATGGAGTTTTCCAATTCTATGCTCGAAACCACACAGGGAGGACTGGTAGCAGGGGTTGGGCTGGTCATTCTGTTGTATACGATCATCATCATGATGGTGTATGTTGAAGAATCTTTCAATGATATCTGGGAGATCAAGAACCCACGGCCTTTGTCCAGAAAAGTAAGTGACTATTTTGCGATGATGTTTGTTACACCGCTGTTTTTAATCCTCTCGAGTGCGGCCACTGTTTTTTTAACCACTCAGGTGTCGCAAATATCGCAGCAACTGAACCTGCTCGAATTTTTAAGTCCTGCCCTCATGTTTATGGTAAACCTGGTGCCCCTGGTTTTGATATGGACCGTTTTTACACTCGTGTATATGGTTATGCCCAACACCAATGTAAACATAGGCGCAGCATTTGCCGGAGCCATTGTTGCCGGTTCTCTGTTTATTTTCATACAATGGGCTTATATCCATTTTCAGGTAGGAGTGTCGAGGTACAATGCCATTTACGGAAGTTTTGCCGCTTTGCCTCTGCTGCTTTTATGGCTCAGGATCAGTTGGCTGATCGTTCTTTTAGGGGCTGAAATATCTTATGCCAATCAAAATGTGGAGCATTATGAATTTGAACATGAAGCAGAAAATATTAGCCCGTACAACAAAAAAATACTGGCTTTGTATGTTTATTATTTGATCGTCAATCGTTTCGAGAAAGGGGAAAAACCGCTTACCCCTCCGCAAATATCAACAAAACTGGAAATGCCTATTAAGATCGTCAGACAATTGCTCGATGATCTGAAAGAAATCAATCTGGTTTCGGAAACAATATCAGAACATCACAAAGAAAACGCTTATCAACCTGCATCGGATATCAACAAGGTTTCCATCAGAAATGTTATGGAAAAACTTGATCATAAAGGCATGGATGTATTAATTGCCAAAGAGAGCGAAGAACTGGAAAAATTGAAAAATACACTCAGAAAATTCAACCAATCGTTGAGAGAATCGGAAGCAAACCAACTGATCAAGAATGTTTAGCAGAAGGATCGTTTCTTTCACTGGTTTGATCTTTGGAATTTTTTTTCCATACCCTTTGATGGATGTTTCCATATTCATCAAACATGTTGCGCGATGAAAATACGATGCTGAGCAGCAATGTGAGTGCTGCGCCAGAAAGAATGGCGATCATGATCATGATCTGGTACTTTATGGCGGTAACAGCCGATGAACCACCCAGTATTTGTCCGGTCATCATGCCTGGCAATGAAATCAGCCCTATCACCGACATGGTGGCAAGCAAAGGGTTCAGACTTTTATGAATGGCATCTTGTATATAGGGGCGCAATGCGTTTTTCTGACTTCCGCTGTTGGTAAGTAAGAAATAATACAATTCCTTCTTTTCTGATAATCCGCCAATAAAGGCAGATAGTCCCACCACATTATGATTAAGCGAATTGCCCAAAACCATTCCCGAAATGGGGATGAAATAACGGGCATCAAAAAAATAGTCGGGGCGTATGACCAGACCAATAAAGAAACCGTCGATCACCGCCATCGAAAAAATACCTGATAGCAAAAAGGGGAGCAAAAACATTCTCCAGCTGATCTTTACCCTGTAAATCAATGTTCCGGCACTCACCATCACCATCACCAAAACCCACAATGAATTGATCCAGGGGTTGTTTCTTTCAAAAATCCATTCAAGATATGCTGCTACAAGCAAAAGTTGCAGGATCATTCTTACTGTGCTTACAAACAGGTCTTTGATCAGTTTGATCCGGTAATAAAGAAAGATGAGCAGTGGTATGCCCAGCATGGATAATCCCAGCGCCAGGTCCCATAAGGTTATGTCGGTGATTTCTTTCATCTGTTTATAATTTGATTAAATAGGTCAGATAGACTGTCCCGCTTATGCGGGAGAGCTCGCCAAAACGCTGACTTCATGTTTTACCATGACACGCATTATAATCATGTGCGTGTGTGTCAAAATTTTTGTCATGGCCCGGTTCATCTGTGTTTGTAATGTTAAGTTTTTCAGATACTCAGGGTTACATGCTCTGATTGACATCCACCATGTCAGCGCTGCCCGCCCTTTGCCTTATAACCTTTGTAAATGATCTTTGTGCAGGGATCGTGAAAGGTTGACCTGTTTCCGGGTAAAGCGGATCCATTCTTCATGGTGAGAGGAAGAGATCAGGGTTTTTTCTTCCAGTTTCGAGAGAACTTCCGTCAGTTGTTGGATGGCACTGCCATCCAACGACGAAGTGGGTTCATCCAGCAGGATGATCTGCCTGTCAAGCGTCAGACATGCTGCTATGACAATACGTTGCTTTTGACCTCCACTCATATCATCAAACTCTCTGCTAAGCATAGAGGTATCCAGGTCCAGTTGTTTCAGAAACTGGTTCATCTGGTGGGTTTTATCGCTTGCATTCATGAGTTTTAGTAGTTCCGCTCCATTGTTTACAGGCAGGTTTACATTTTGTGGTATGTATACCATCTGCGAGCGGATCTGTTGAATGTTTTTGGGGTTTAGTTCCAGGTTGTTGATTTTTACGGTTCCACTATCGGGAATAAGGTATCCCTGCAAGATCTTCAAAACCGTGCTTTTACCAATTCCTGAAGGGCCTGTGATGCATATGTTGTCCTTATACTCTGCCCGGAAAGACAGGTTTTCCAGCACCGGTGAATGGTCAAAGGAAAGAGAGATGTTCTGAACATGGATCATGCCTTTTGATTTTTGAAAATGCAAAGGTAAAAAATACCCGGCATAGCATTGGTGTCTGCTATGTTTTTTCATGATCGTGGGGCAGATCAATACACGAAAATCAAAAAGATGGTTTGCAGAGGATTAACAGAAATAACCAGGATCAAAGATGAGTCCAATCCGGAAACTCGTTTTCGGAGAAATTAGTGCCATTACCATGTTTTTATTTATCTGATTATCTGGTAAAATAATTAGTGCCCATTCGTGTAATTTGTGGGCAATATACTTTTTAGAGTGTACTCTAATAGGATAAAATCAAAACAACCCTTATTTTTCCTGCAATGTGTTTTCGTTGGTTCTTTCAACGGGGAAATCATTGCCTTTTTCAATCAACTTGTTTCTTTTGTTATCCTGTTTAGCCAGAGAAAAAGAATCGTAAATCTTTCCCGAGGGGGTGTAACTGGTAAAATGCAGCATGTTTTCATCTATTTCCACGATTTGGTATAATTGGGTGTTTTCTCCCGTACGATCCATCCATTCCTGCGGATCCATGTCGTACATTTTTTCACCGGCAACCGATACTACATACACAGCTCCATTTCGGTCATCATCCAAATAACCTCTGGCATAGGAGTGGTCGTGCCCCTGTAGTACCAGATCAACATTATGTTTTTCAATGATGGGTCTCCATAGTTTTTTTACGTTTTGGTTTTGTCTGCCTTTTACAGCATTTTGAACAGGATGATGAAACGAAAGGATGTTCCATTTTTGTGTACTATTCTCTAAAACTTCATCCATCCATTTTTTCTGTTCTTCAATGTAATGGTTTGAATTCAGAACAATAAATCTTATTTGTTGATAATCAAAATAATAAGTTTGATCCTTGAGGGTGTCGATCGGGTGGTTACCGGGGAAGTTGAATTGTGGATTCCAGTATTTGGAGAAAGATGTTTTTTTGCCCACTACATTTTTATTGTATTCGTGATTGCCGGCAAGTGCAACCACAGGGACTTGTGCGTGAATAAATCCTCCCGCACGATACCATTCCTCCCATTCGTAGTCATTGTCGGCATGGTTTACCAGGTCTCCGGTATGCAAAACAAAAGCGGCATCGGGAGCCTGGGCATAGGCAGCACGCATAACACGTGATACATGTGAGAAAACCTTGTTCTGGGCATCGCCAAGATAAATAAATCTGAAAGGTTTCTCTCCGGTGTGGGCAGTGGTAAACTGATACCATTCGCTTCTGTAGTCTCCATTTGAGACACGATACAGATAGGTGGTTGCTGGTTCCAGTTCCGTGAACTGTACTTTGTGATACAAAACATCACCATTGCGGGTTTGTAAAAATGTTGAAACGGCATCAACATCTGTTTCATAGTCATTAAAATAGGGTGATGGATCGGCGGGTGCGATCTCTGCTTTTGCTTCCGTTACTGTAGCATCGGTTCGCCAGGTAACTGTGGCAGTGGTTGACGGGTCGTCTTCAAAGGATAAGATGATCCTTGATGGTCGTTGATCCGGGAAAAATTCAATATGTTGAAGTTCAGGCGGATCGTTTTTGTCGTTGGCTAAGTTGACTGAACATCCTGAAAACAGAATGGCGAAAATCCAAATCGTACTGAATAATTTTGGAAGCATAACTGAAGGTTTTGTGATCAGAAAAAGGTATTAAGTGGTGTCAGCAAGAAAACTCTTATTTTTTGCGTTTTCTTGCAAAGACTAAGTAAAATAAACCGGTTGCATTTTATAGCAACCGGTTCATATATTTTAAATGTTTGTAAAATCAGATTGTTTATTTTCGGGAACAAATAAAGTTTAGCGGATAGTTCCATCAGGATTTTTCACCCAGCCTATGGTCCAGTCGTTGGCAGCATTTTCCACAGCACCTGCCCATGAAACACTCTGGAAGAAAGGATCAATGGTTGAAGGATCAAATGAAGAAGCAGGAGCAGCATCAGGAACAAAATTCATGGGTCCGATGCCTGCAACAGCATCTGTTGAGTTGTTGAAACTGGCTTCCGTAAAGAAAATAGCTGCATCACCACGACCCTGATTCCCTGTTTCATCATCCTGCACTTCCGTATTGAAAACATATGAATGCGCGAAAACAACCGGCCCGTTAATGTCTGTAGGCATAGGTCTTCCATCTGTTTCATCGGCTTGAGCCCTCAAACCCCAACTGGGCAGTTCTGCCACGATAGAGTTATATACTTTATTACCGGCACTTGACCAGAAACGAATTCCGTCAGGTTCGCCTATACCATCTATAAGTCCGGGACCTACAACCGTAACATTGGAAATATTGGCAGCAGAAGATCCTCTGAGGTACATGGATTCATCACCATCATCCTGCAAGGAAATCACAGCAAGGATAAATTGCATATTACCTGTGTATTCATCCTCAAGACGATACTGGGTGTCTTCCGAATCTGTTACTACAAGGTGAGATACGTTTACATCTCCATCACCAATAAAAATACCTTCGTCAGTACATTTCCAAACCTGAACATGAGATACCTGGGTGCCACTTCCTACATTATCGAGAAGGAATGCTCTGTCACCAACATATTCCATCCGTACATAGCGGAATACACCACTGTTTGTTCCGTTACCCTGTCCTTCAATCTGGAATTGCTCCCAGTCGCCCGCATCAGGTTCTTCTGCCAGCAATACATTTTCACTGGTCATTACGATGGGGTTTTCTGCTGTACCTTCAGCATCAATGGTACCATCCACCTGTATTTCCATATCTCTGCCACTTTGAAGATATACGGTCACACCTTCTTCGATGATCCATTCAGAACCTTCTGCAAAGATCAGTTCTGTTAGGCCGTCGGCGGGCAATCCAACATGATAAGAGCGGTTGGCTGCAAATTTTACGGTTGTTCCGGAAGGTACAACGCCATCAGCAGGCAAGGTTGAAGTAACATCATAAACCATGGTTCCGTTCAGATCAACCTCATCATAAACGGCAACAGAAACGGTTGCAGAAACAGGATCAGAATTTAATTCCTGAGTGTTTTCGGCGATAAACTCGTATACGATCTCCTGACCTTCCATGGCATCGTCAGGAACAGTTTGTCCTGTGTAAGTAAAACTGGTTGCATCCTGGTCGTCCAGGGTGATCTCTTCCAGGAATCCTCCATCGCGGTTTACAATAATAGAGGATAATCCACCATCAGCAACAATATTGAAAGTAAATTCAACTGCACCACCAGGCTTCAGCATGGTTACATCTTCTCCCTCAAGAGAAATGGTTGGTTGATCGTAAACGGGTTCTTCTTCATCTTCGCATGAAGTAAATACAGTAAAGTTCAATGCCAGTAAGGCAAGAAACAGTAATTGGATTTTTTTGATGTTTTTCATTGGGTTAAAAATTTGATGATTAAATAAATTAATAAGTTGTGATAATTATGTTGTTAATGCTTGTTTTTATCTGATGCTTCCATCCTGATTTCTTACCCATACGCCGTCGCTTGTCCAGTCGTTTTCTGCGCTTTCAATGGCACCAATGAATGGCGCCGGGGTAAACCAGTCTCCGAAATCCGGATGTGTTGCCGGGTTGAAAGGGCTGGGTTGAGAACCTACGAAACTTACAGGTGAAATTCCAGGTACAGGTTCTTCCGTAAGGTCGAAATCGGGATTGGGCAGAAAATAATCTTCTGCCTGTTCGTCGTAGTTCGATTTGTTGTCAAATGATCTGATGTGTGCGATCACCATATTTCCGTTTTCGAGGTCTTCCTGTGCCACATCTTCCACCCTTACAGCATCATTGGGGAAGTTTGTGACGATCATGTTTTTTGCCAGTGCCCATGCTCCTCTTCTGCACCTGAATCCTCTCCTGGTGCCATCGGCATCGGTACTTCCGTTTCCGATCATGGTAATGTTGGAAAGTTTTCCGTAAGTTCTGGGTGCAAGATTAAAGTCGTTCGGGTCGTTTCTGAATTCCACAGACCGGGCAATATTATTAAAATTAACAGGTACTATGGTTGCGGGAACATCGGTCTGAAAAACCCAGAATTGTCCGTTTCCTCTCCATCCATGCTCAGCCCAGAGTCCGTAAGCACCATGGTTGACAACCACAAGGTATTTTAAACTGGCACTACCACCTTTAAATCTTACAGCATTATCCAGGCATTCATATACTGCCAGGTTGTTAAGTTGAGTGCCTGATCCGACACCAAGAAAATTGAATGCATCCAGGTCTAACTTTCCAGCATATTCTACCCTTACATATTGCATAACACCTGAATTGTCGCTGTCATTTGATCCTCCGTATGTATAGTCGGACTCAAAAACTGAAGACCCCTGGTTGGTAGGTGCTTTACCAAAAATAAAAAAACCACCCCAGTCTCCCCACTGTGCATCGTCTGTCAGAGTTCTCTCACTGGTCATAATGATGGGTTCATCTTTAGTGCCCACAGCATGTATTTTCGATCCCTGGGTGATCACCAGTCGAGAGAAACGATCATCATCAAAGGTTTTCATCAACAGGGTGGTACCAGCTTCAATGGTCAGGGTTTTATTGCCCTCCACGGGAACATCCCCATCAATCAGGTAAAGGTTTTCTTTTCTGAAAATGGTATCCCGGTTGATCCTGCCATTTACCACCAGCACATCTTCACCGTGCAATACATCGGGTGTGATGGAAAACGGTGGACCTACCAGTACTTTGAAAGAAAAAGGTTCTGATTGCTGTCCCTCATTATCCGTGGCTCTCAATGTAAATTCCACTTCTGTTCCATCTTCCATATCCTCCACCACATAAGAAAAATTGTAGGTAAAGATCAGGTCTTCCTGTTGGAATTCCATTTGATCGTAGGGTTGTCCGTTTTTTAATACCTCAAGAGAATTCAGGCCTGTTATTGCTCTTATTTCAAAATCCAGTGGAACCTCCAGTCCTACTTCCTGGCGATATACCTCAACCGGCACCAGGGGTTGTATGACGGGAGCATTGGTTTCGAAAATGTTCTCTTTTTCGGTACAGGAATGCAGCAATGCCAGCATTGCCCAAATAATGATAAAATAAAACTTGTTGATTGACATGTTACTAATCGGTTTATTTTGGATTATGTTTTTTTTATAAAGAATAGGTGATTCCAAACCGGTTCCACCACCCATAGAAAGCGTATTCAGCGATCCGTTCTCTGCGACCCTGGTAAACAATAGCAGGAGCGTTTGCTATATTCATGAAGTCAGCAAATATTCTTATCTGGTCGGTGATGTTGAAGTTAGCGTTTAAGTCTATTTGTGTTCTTTCTTCCTGGATAAGGTCGTTGCGTGCTTCTCCGGCAACAGTTTTAAGGAAGGAGCCGTTGTAATTGACCGAAGCGCGCACTGTAAAGCGCGATGCGTTATAGCTGAGTGATCCGTTCCAGGTGTGCTCTGCCTGTCCGGGCAGTTGAATGTCAGACCTGTCGGTAGTAAATGCATCTGATGCGGTGTAAGTGTAGTTAAAGTAGATGTTGAATCCGTTCAGGAAACCAGGAAGAAATTTTAAGGCAGACTGTGTGTTGAACTCAAAACCATAAACCTGTGCATTTTCTCCGTTTTGTTCCTGCCTGAATTGAAAACCAGGGAATTCTTCATAGAAGGGGTCTCCGGGGCGCGTAAAACGTAGATTTCGGGTAAACTGGAATTCGTCTATGTTTTTGTAAAATAATCCCCCGGAGATGATCCCTACTGTGCCGAGAAATCTTTCGAACATCAGATCAAGACTGGCTGCTGATGCCGGTTTTAATTCGGGGTTTCCTGCCCTTATGTTCGAGCCTTCTTCGTCAATTTGCAGATAAGGAACTATATCGCTAAAGTTTGCCCTGGCATAACTCCAGGTAGCAGCTGCTCTCAAATTGGTCATATCGTTGATACTGTATTTGATGTGTGCATTGGGGAGGATGAAATCATATGACGTACCATCGCTCAGGGGTTCGGAATCCCCTGTAACATTATTCACACGGTAAGCATCATAATTCACCTCATTGCGTTCGTACCTTACACCCGCAAGAAACATAAATTGGTTTACCTGCAACTTGCTCATCGCATATCCGGCCAGGATGGTTTCGCTTGCATCATAGGTGTCGTTGAAGGTGTTGCGGTTTGATCTGATGGGATCATAAACATAAAGGTTTTCATTTTTGTCGGTAAATTGATTGAACAACTCAGGATCGATGCCGGGTCCAAAGCGCATATTTCCATCTAAAAAGTTACCATCCTCAAATGTACTGATGATGTTTGCAAAGCCTTCCCGTTGGTCAAAAACCCTGTTTGGGTCGGAGAAATTATAAATATCGTTGATGCGTTGGCGCTGGTTGGATTGCCTGCGGTACTTGATGCCTGTTTTGATAACTCCATTGTTGTCATCGATCTGGATGGGTATCTCAAGATTAACTTTACCAACCAGATTGTCTGAGTTCAGATTGAGGTCTACCTGATCATATCTTTCAACTTCCGTAATGATAAAAGGGTCAAAGAAGCTATATTGGGAATTGATGGTTTGTAATTGAAGGAAATCGCTGTAAATGCCGCCGGGGTTTGCAGCCACCAGATCAACGCGGTTTGCTGAACCTCTTTCAAATCTTCCACCGGAGGCTAACTCCTCTCTTCTGCTGTCTGCATAATATGCACCCCATGAGAGAAGAGACTTTCCAAGTGTATGATTCCCCTCAAGATTGTATGAAAAATTATCCGAATAATAATCCCTGATGGAAATGTCGCGTCTAAGTTCAGTTCTTTTAATGGTATCAAGGGAAGTCCATTCTACTGCCGATGATTCGTTCATGTAAACTCTCAGTCTGTTTCGCTGGTCTGCATCGCTTCTGCGTGAATACATAAAATTAAAAACGATCTCATTTTCTGGGTTAAACTGATAATCGAGTGTGAGTGTAGCACCCAGGCGGCGACGTTGATTGTTGAGGTCGGAAAGTTCATAATTTTCAATAACTACTGTATCGCTGTTGAGCGACAGTACGGGTGTGTCACCAAAAGGAGACCACACTGATTCCAATTCATCTTCTTCATTATCGGTTTCAAAATAACTAAAACCGACCAGCACGCCAAATTTCCCGCGTCCGGTTGCCGGGTTTTCAAAGAATCTTCTATCTGCTTTCAGTCTTCCGATACCATTGTATCCACGGGAAAGACTGTTATATCCGGCGCCTGTTTCTGCACTTAGTCTCCATTGCATGCTACGGGCAGTAGGCGTCCGCAAATTAACAGATCCACCAATGGCATCGCCATCCATATCGGGTGTTATGGCTTTTACGATTTCCATAGAAGCCAACTGATCGGCAGGAATGAGGTCGAGCGATTCATTTCTTGAACCGTCATCTTGCGTGGATGGTAACTGCTCGCCGTTGATGTTGATGGATGTAAAGTGGGCAGGGGTGCCTCTGATGCTGATGGTGGAACCCTCACCACGGTCGCGGGTAATATTGATTCCGGGAACGCGCTGCAAGGCTTCTGCCACGTTCAGGTCGGGGAAACGACTCATCTGATCGAGTGAAACGATGTTTTTGATATTATCAGCGGTTCGTTGTTGGTTCAGTGCTTTTTGCTGACCTTCCAGGTTTCCTGTTACAACTACCTCGCCCAGGGTGGATATTTCAGCCATCAAATCCACATCCAGTACCACCGTTTCATTGGCAATTACCTCCACCTCTTTTTCGACGGATTCATATCCCAGGTAAAATATCTCGAGGGTAGTATTTCCAGCATCAATATTCCTGATATTATAGCGTCCATCTATACCGGTAACAGATCCCTGGGTAGTTCCTTTTATTCTGATTGAGGCTCCGGGTAAAACATCACCAGTGTAATAATCCGTGATTTTTCCATAAATGCTGCCTGTTTGCGCAAATGCCATTTGAATAGTGGCAATTAAAATCAAAAATGCGAATAATGTGCTTTTCATGAATAAAGAGTGTTTCTGAAGTTTTATGAAGAATTTCAACCAGATTTGTTGTTTATTAACCTCTGAATGCATTAATAAATAGTATCGTGAAAGTGATAATGATAATCGCAGCGATCATCTCCATGATAAAATAGCGGTTTAGTTTTTTAATGATGTACTTAAATTTTGCCTTTTTCAATTTTTATCTGTTTATAATTGTTTTTCAATTGTGTAGATGCCTGCCCCGTTCTTTTCTTACGGGGCAGGCATATAATCATCCGCGTGTACTTCGACATGCTCAGCA
>CAYMLS010000058.1:0-20574 GCA_964390665.1 uncultured Bacteroidales bacterium
GGGCAAGGTCGAAATTGTCTACGGAGTTGAAAAATACTTCTCCGTCTACTTCATTGGGATTGGTTCTTTCCAGGAAATCTTCGGTACAGGCAGTAAATGAAATCGCCAGAACCACCAAATAAATGTATATGTTTTTTAATTTTTTCATCTGATTATTTTTTTAGGGATTTACAAATTAATATTTACACCAGCTGAGATCAGTCTTGCTTGTGGATACTGATTAATTCCATCCACCCCCCGCGAGAGGTTGCCACCAGCCAGTTCCGGTTCAAACGGATATTTGGAGAATGTTAAAAGGTTTTCACCAGAAACAAATATTCGGAAACTTCTGATGCCGATCATGGAATTAACACTAACGGGAAGGGTGTATCCTATTTGCAGGGTTCTTAATTTCATATAACTTCCGTCCTCAATAAAATAAGAAGAGGGAGTTGAGAAGTTGTTGGAGGGATCACCGGTAATATTTCGGGGATGTTCAGAAGGATTCTGTTCGGTCCAGCTTTCGTAAACCAATGGTGTGGTGTTATAGCTTGTAGAGTAGAAATGTCTGTAAAACCCTTTCATTTCAGAATATATATCATTTCCGTATACACCTTGCAGAAAAACAGTAAAATCGAAATTTCGGAATTCGCCGTTGATATTGAACCCAAATGTAAAGTCGGGCCATGGGTTTCCGATTTTCACCCTGTCGTCAGGAGTTATTCTTCCATCACCATCCTGGTCTTTGAATCTCAGGTCGCCCGGGGAAGTATTTTCCTGCCAGAAAGTACCTGTTTCAGAACCGGCATTGGCCTGATCAACTTCTTGCTGAGAGTTAAAAATACCTTCAGATTCATATCCATAGAAAAAACCTATGGGTTCTCCAACCTCAACCCTTCCTACCGAGCCGAACAAAAAGGTTCCGGTAGTGGAAAGCACATCATCCTCGTTAAAGAGTTTTGTTACTTCATTGCTGAAGCTGGAAATATTTCCTGCCAGATTGAGTTTCAATTCTCCCAATTCCTGAAAATAGGCCAAGGTAAATTCCAATCCTGTATTTTTCAGATTTCCAACGTTCACCTGCGGTCTTGCGGCTGCTCCTCTGTCTGTTGAAACGCCAAAAGATGGAGGAATGGTAACGCCAAAGAACATATCCTGTGTTTCTTTTTCATAGTAATCGGCACTAAAAGTAATTCTGTCGTTAAAGAACCCGACATCCAGACCAACATTAATTTGCTCTATACTTTCCCATTTTGCTTCTGCATTGGGGAATCTTCTTAAATAAAAGCCAGTTTGTCTGTCCTGATCTCTGCTAAAAGTATAATTACTGCGATCGGTGGTATAGGTTCTGGAAAACAAATAAGCCGGAATGTTATCAGAACCGTTCACACCCCATCCACCGCGAAGGCGCAGGTTCGACAAGTCATCAAACTGATCCATGAACCCCTCTTCTGAGATTCGCCACCCCAAAGAAAGGGAGGGGAAAATACCCCATCGGTTTTCGGGAGCAAAAATGTAGGAACCATCGCGTCTTATATTTCCCTGGAAAAGGTACTTGTTGTCATAACTGTAAATAATTCTACCAAACTGCGACACATAAGCAGACTGGCGAAGGTTATCGCGCCGCAGAATATTAAAGTCTCCTGTTGCCAGGGACTGGCTTTCGGCAACAGTAACAGGAAATTCGCTGATGCTGGAACCAAAAGCAACCCCTTTTGTTTCTCTTGCCTCATAACCTGCCATGGCAGTAAAATCATGATCATTGAATGAATTCTGATAAGTAGCGACAATGTTACCTAAATAACTTTCAAACTGATCTGTAACATATCCGAGGTTGGCTCTTGGATCATTGTTTCGTCCGTAATTGAAAGCTTCCTGGAACGACCTGTTTCTGAAAGAGGAAATTTCGGTACCAAATGTGGCTCTAACGGAAAGTGCATCTACTATTTGTGCTTCTGCAAACAAACTACCGGCAAGACGTGAAGTAATATTTTCGGAATGAAGTTGCAACTCTTTCGCCACTGGATTATCAGCGTTTGCATATTCGGGAGCACGCCCCCAACCGCCGTAAGGATTGCTATCGTCATACAAAGGCATAACAGGAATAGCGCGAATTAATCTGCCAATATTTCCGGCATGAGCAGTGATAGGATTCTCGTTGCCCCTTGTAAGAGAGAGTGTTTCACCGATCTTCAGAAAGTCGAACACATCGTATTCTGTATTGAGGCGCAGAGAAAACCTTTCAAAGGAGTTATCGATAAGCACACCCTCTTCATGATCGTATCCGAGAGAGAAATAATAGTTCAGATCATCCGTACCGCCCGTTACAGAAAGAAGATGATTTTGAACAAATCCACTTCCATCCCAGATCAAACTTTTCCAGTCGGTATCGGGCAAGGTGTTGGGGTCCTGCTCATACTCATCATAATTGATCCCGGCATTTATTCTTCCATCGATATTCATTTCAAGGAATTGCTCAGTATTCAGCATGTCGGGTAAGTATGTTGAGGTATTAACACCCAACTGGGTACGGTAATTAATGCGTGGAGCCCCAGACTCGCCTCTTTTGGTTGTAACCAGTATAACACCGTGAGCCGCCCTGCTTCCATAGATCGCTGCAGAAGCAGCATCTTTGAGGATTTCCACACTTTCCACATCCTGCATATTGATTTGTGTTCCCGGATCCATAGGCACACCATCTACAACCCACAAAGGTTCGGTATTACCCAAAGAACCCACACCCCTGATATGAATGGTAGAACCGGTACCCGGTCGGGAAGATGTTTTGGAGACAAGAACACCGGCAGCACGACCTCTTAAAGCATCTTCTATGCGCAAAGGGGCCGATTTCTGCAATTCCTCTGAATCAACAGAAACAACAGCACCTGTTACATCGCTGCGCCTCATGGTTCCATAACCGACCACTACAAATTCATCCAAACGGGTTATGTCTTCAATAAGTTCCACATCTATGGTGTTCCTTCCATTTACAGGGATCACCTCTGAAAGATAACCAATGTATGAGAACCTCAAAACGGCATCCTCTGAACTAACTTCCAGGGAGTAGAAACCGTCGGCATTGGTAACTGTACCATTATCGGTTCCCTCTTCTACAATGTTTACCCCTGGCAGGGTTTGTTCATTGCTGTCTGTAACCACACCGGTTACATTCATCTGCTGCGCCCGGGCAGAGATGCTTGTGATCATCATAACCAAAATGATCATCGTGGTTAGAATTCTGGTTGGCAATGTTATTCTTTTCATAAGTTTTGTTGTTTTGATTGTACACTAATTTTAGGTTTTGAAAAGGCAGTAAGTTTTTCTTTAATTTTTCATACTCTCAATGTTTTATTCATCAATTAATTTTTGTTGGGTTGCTAAGGTATTACATGTACAAAAGACACTGGGGTAGACTCTGTTTCAAATATGGCTTTTATTGTCTCACAAACCCTGCAAATAACTCAAATGATCAACCTTAGCTGCTGTAGAAGGAAGGATGCATTGTATAGCAAAAAAATTTCTGGAAGATTGTATATCTATTTTGAGATATTAAGACCCTGATCGGTTTATCTATTCGCGCTTTATTGCGGTTAATTTTGATATTTTTGTTTTACCGTAAATGATTGATCGGATTCCCACCTTTTCCGATCTATTCAAGCGGGGATGATCAACATATTATTTTATATATCATTTATGCCCGATTCATCAACATTTTCAGTTCACTTTTTCTTAAGCATAGCATAGGAATAAAACCTGATCAGCAAAAACAAATCTTAAAACACCCTTAAGATCAAACACAACAAATCATGGGAAAAAAAATATCTTTACTTTTTATGATCACCCTATTTTTTCTGAATGTCCTTTCCGGGCAGCATTATTTCTTTGAACGATATCTGCAGGATACAACTGTTTTTGACATTGTTATGGATTCAGACGGAATTTTATGGATCGGCACAGAAAGCGGTTTGTACCGTTACGACAGTAAAAATTTCACACACTATGTATTCGACCCAACAGATTCCACCTCCATATCCAATAACTCTGTGAGATCACTGTTCATTGATTCAGAAAAAAGATTGTGGGTGGGCACACGTAGCGGTTTGAATTTATATGATGCCTCAAAAGACATATTCATCAGACAATATTCAGAAGATCAGAAAAATCAGCCGCTAAATGGGATATTTGTCAATTCCATAGGCGAAAACAAAGAGGGGATCATTTGGTTTGCCAATGATGCAGATGATTTCTGGCAACTCCATACCCATAATAACACCTTCAAGAAAACAGAGAAGATCAGAAACCCGCAACAGAATTCAAACAGTGATCCTGACAAGATCCTTGCTACTGTTGATAGTCTGATTCCGTCCAACAATTTCCAACAAACCATTACAAGCACCTTGATTGACAAAAACAACAATTATTACCTGGGAATGATAAATGGAATGGTTTATAAAATGCCTTTTGAGGAAGGTATTCATTCAGAAATGCTTTGCCTGACCAGAGAAATGGACGATTTTGGTGCCATCAGGATGATCTTTAAGGACGACAGAAGCAACCTTTGGATCGGAAGTGAAAAAGGACTGTATGTAAGCTATAAGCATGACATCCAGTTCAACATATTAAAAGCGAAAGGAAGTGATGATTCGTGGAAAGGTGTAAATTCCATAACCAGGGATAGAAATGACAGATTGTGGATTGCTCTCAAGCGCGAAATCATGATACAAGATGAGGATACACTATTCAAGGGGAAGGATATTTATCCCTCGCTTAAATACATCAATACTTATGTCTACAACCTCTACCAGGACAGCAACAAAGATATATGGACCGGCACTTTTGGGAAAGGGCTTTATCACTTTAACCCTGTATCGGGAAAATTACAGCATTATTTGTTGCACGAATATGTAAAAAATTCAGGAAAGGAGATCGATAAAATATGGAACATCACAGAAGACCATGATGGCAATTTGTGGATTGCCACCTGGGGTGGCGGACTGGTGTTTTATGATCGCAAGGTGCAAAAATTCTCAAATTTCAGAAGCATTGTAAATGATCCTTTCTCTATCAGCAGCAACAAGATCATTTCTCTGCTTTTCGATTCTACAGGAATTCTCTGGATAGGGACAGATGGTGGCGGACTTAATTCCTTTGATCCGAAAACGCAAAAATTTCACCGGCACAATATAAGTTTTTATCATGATATGCCTGTGCAGGACCGCAGTATTTTGTGCCTTTATGAAGACAGCAAAGGCATGATCTGGGCCGGATCAGATGGCGGAGGACTATTCAGGTACGACAGAACAGAAAACAACTTTCTTATTTACAATGACTTGCATGGACTAAAAAACCAATCGGTGAAAATGATCCTGGAGGATGCTGATACAAATCTTTGGATATCAACCAACGGCGGTGGAATTTTTAAGTTTGACAGGTCTCAGGGTAATTTTTACCAATTCACTGTGGAAGATGGGATTTCCTCCAACAGATTTCAAAATGGATCCGGATTTCGCGATTCATCAGGCAGTCTGTATTTTGGAAGTGCACAAGGAATTACTTTTTTTGATCCCGATTCTGTAAAAACATCTGAATATCAACCATTACTTTTTGTACAGGAATTATTGCTTAATAACAAAAGAAAAGATAATAACGGAATATTGTATCGTGAGCACTTAAAAAAAGAGGGAAAAATCCGTTTAAAACCATCCGACAGAATATTTCAAATGGAATTCGCTTCTGTTGATTACTCTAAAACAGACAGAAATTATTATCGCTACCGCATAAAGGGGCTTAACGATCATTGGGTGGATATTGACGGGAAACCCAAAATCACTCTGATGAACATGCCCCCGGGGAAATACACACTTGAGATACAATTTACCAACAATGATGGCATATGGATGAACAGCACACAGCGTTTTTCGCTTCAGGTACTGCCACCTTTCTATAAAACACCATTTTTCCTGGGTATTGTGCTTTCCCTCATCGGAATAATCCTCTACCTATTGCACAGGTACAATGTAAAAAGCATCTTAAAAAGAAGGCAGGAGTTAGAGGAGGAAGTGCTTCTCAGAACAGAAAAAATATTGAAGCAACAGAAAAAACTGGAGAAACAGAACCAAATATTGCTTGCACAAAAAAATGAATTGACAGTGCGCAATGAAAAGATCATAGAAAGTTCGGAAAGAATCAGGTTAATGACCAAAAAACTGCATGAATCTGACGTAATGAAGATTAAATTTTTTACCCATATTTCCCATGAGATCCGTACACCGCTGACTTTGATCATTGCCCCGTTAGACCAATTGATCGCAGAATATTCAGATAAAAACAGCGCTGAAAACAGCCAATATCTCTCTTATCTTTATACAATGCGCAACAATGCCTCCAAAATACTGAAACTCTTTGACCAGATCATTACTTTCAGAAAACTGGAAAGTGGTTCTTTAAAAATCAAAAAACAAAAAGTGTACCTGCCCGGTTTCGTGAAAAGCATTATTGGATGTTTCGAAGATTATGCCCGCATCATGAACATCCACCTAAAACTTTCAGACCAGACAAAAGGGTTGTCTGTCCATCTGGATCCGGAAAAAATGGAGATGGTTTTTAACAACCTCTTAACCAACGCCCTGAAATACACGGACAAAAACGGACAAATCGAAGTAGAGATCAGGGAAACCACGATTGGTACCCATCCCGCGAACTTACACCATGAACCAGCAACACCGATGGTGGAGATGAGTGTAAAAGACACAGGCATCGGCATCCTTCCGGAAAGTGCTCATAAGATTTTTGAAACATACTACCAGGAGGATGATGCTTCACTTAAAAAGTCTGAAACCGGGTTTGGTCTGGGATTATCCATTACCAAGTCAATCGTGGAAATGCATGGTGGAAAGATCAAGGTCGAATCAGAGAAAGGAAAAGGGGCAAATTTCAGAATAATCCTGCCCTTCCAAAAAAATGATGAGTGTTTAAAAAATGGCGATCCATTATCCGCAACAGGGTTATCTCATCGTTCTTTACCCGGTATTACTGCTGATAAAAGACAAACTTTAGATAATTCCCAACCCATTGAGGTAGAAAATGACAAAAACAACCACCCCGGCAGAAAATTAGCCAGGAGCAGGAAAACAATTCTTATCGTGGAAGATAACTTTGAATTAAGGCGGTATCTTGTAAATTATCTCAGCAATACATTCCATATCCTGGAAGCCGAAAACGGTTTTGAGGGATTTGAATTGGCTCAAAAACATCATCCCGACATTGTTGTGAGTGATGTGATCATGCCTCATACTGATGGTTTTGAATTTTTAGAAAAAATAAAAAACAACACTGAAACATCTCACATACCAGTAATAATGCTTACTGCCAAAGTAGATGTTGCGGATAAGATCAAAGGCATGAAGTTGTTGGCTGATGCTTATCTGGCCAAACCATTTCATATTCACCATTTGAATGCAGTTATAGAGAGTGTTACAGAAAACCGCTTAAAAGTGCAGAAAAAATACAGATCGGTTTTTGCCCTGAACAGCCTGGATATACCTATCGTATCCCCCGACGATAAATTCATAAAGAAAACAAAGCAGGTGATCGAAAAAAACATATCCAATCCTGATTTCAATGTTCATCACCTGAGTGCAGAAGTAGGAGTATCAAGGGCAGGAATGTACAGGAAGGTGAAATCACTTATGAATATTTCTGTCAATTCTTTGATTAAACACATTCGAATAAAACGAGCAGCGCAGATCCTGAGTCAAAAAAAATTATATGTAAGCGAAGTTGCTTTTGAAGTTGGTTTCAATGATGTTTCGTATTTCAGAAAATGTTTCAGAGATATTTACAAGATGACGCCTTCAGATTATGTTGCAAAACAAAAGCGTGAAGGTTTGCCTAAAGAGAAAGAAAACATTGATTTATTGATTGATTAAGGCATATCTTTCACCCCTCCATGCGTTTTTTCTGTTGCCAGGGAAACTTTCCGTCCAACTCCACCTGAATGGAGAAGCTAAGAAATGTTCTGATCAGTACGATCACCCCCAGCACAAGTACGCTGCTCATGGTAGGTGTGGTTGAAACGGTAGCGATGATATCAGCGGCAACCAGGATCTCCAGTCCGAGCAATATCACCTTCCCCAGATCGTGCCTGAGCTGGGTGTATGTAATACCGGACAGCGAGAAGACTGAAAAAAAATATTTTGTGAGAAAAAAGATGCTTCCCCCGGCAATGATCAGCACACCTATTGCTTCTATAATTTTCGCAACATATTCAATATACGCTCCTAAATGTTCCATATCGCTTCAGATCAGATTTCAATTTCTTTTTCAACAAAAACACATAAAAGACTGAAATTAAGAAGAGAACTGCTCACAGTAATCATTCATGAGAGAAAGATAACCTTTTACATCTTTCACTTTTTCTTCGTTGTGTGATTGTTTTTTTTCAAGATTCAGAAGGGTGACCTTTGCCCTGATATTGGCTCTGTAAGTTTTGTAATAAGCAAAAAGTTTCTGATTTTGCTTGTTTTCCTGCAGGTGCATCAGTTCAAGATATTTTTTATAAAAATGATCGCTCATTCCTTCCTTTCCCCAGAAATCGAGATCGACACACAGAAAGGCAATTTCACTGAGGATATCAATAAAGCGAAAATCATCGGTAAATTCAATACAGTCGAATATTACCGGTTCGTCATAAACAAAAATATTGGTGGCATTGAGGTCGCCATGGCAATCGCGTTGAAATCCTTTGATGATCCGATCATTGAAATAACTTCGCTGATCGTTAAGATAACTATCAGATTTTTCAATACATTCTTTTACCTTGTTGCCCATTTCGTCGCGCAGATGATGATGTTGTCCGTGATCCAAAATATTTCCAATGGCAGAAAATTCCTTTTGAAATCCATTGGTATCAAAGGCATTTTTCACCTTTTTGGCATTTTGGTGAAAAGAGGATATTTTTTGTGCTATTTTATCCAGGTGAGTTTCGTTTATTTTGTTGTTTAACAGCATTTTGTCCATCTCTTTGCTATTATCCATTTTTTTCATTTTCACGGCATAGTCTGTCACATCATCCTCATCTACGTCATCATTATTTACAATTTGATTGTACTGGTTTACCGGAACCACATCCAGGTACATTTCCGGTGCCAGTCTTCTGTTGAGTTCTATCTCTTTTTCACAAAAGAATTTTCTTTTTTCGGGGGTGGAAAAATCCAGGAAAGCAAGTTTTACCGGACGTTTGATTTTGAATGCATAATGATCGGCAAGCAGCACCCATGAAATATGGGTTTCTTTGATCCGGCATTCGGTGCACGTATCAGGCAACAAACATTTTTCCTTTATTTTTTCTATATCATTTTTGTTCATACAAATATTTTTTTGCTACGCTTATCATTTCATTCACATCCATTTGATCTGAATGCAATACTTTATGTTCTTGCTTCACGGGTTCATATTTCTTTTTGATCTTCAGGTATACATTAAAATCTGCTTCACTGTGTTCTCTGGGCTTATCCATTCTTTTTCTGATGGTTTTTTCACTGGCAGTAATCTCGAAAAAACACACCTTGCTGCCTGTTTTTTTGATGCTGTTTTCAATCCAGCTGCGCAATGCATGCGTTTGAAAAGTCCCGTCAACCACCACGTCATGCTGCTTGCGAATATATTCCATCATCTCCAAAAGCAGATGTTCGTACACCAGTTGATTGGATCGGGGATCGTATTGCCCCTTTTTGCCAATTTTTTCGCGCACAATATCGGTGTTGAGATAAACAGCACCTGATTCATGCGCCAGATGTTTTGCAAAATAAGATTTTCCTGATGCAGGCAAACCCAACACAATGATCACGGTCATTTTACCTGTTTTTTTTCCTTTTGGATTTCGAGCACTATGGAATTTTTGAATGCCATTGTGATCTCTTTTTGGTGCGTTTCCCAGAACCGGGCATATAGCCATTGTCTTAGCAATTCTGTTTCTTTTTTATTGAGCCACTTCATAGATTTTTTAATTTCCTTTTTGAAGAGTTCTTTGTCATGGCAAAGATTCTCTATTACTTTTTTTTGTACTTCCAGCATTTTTTTTAAAGATTTCAAATATAAGACAATCAGTCATATGATTCAATTTAGGCTTATTCTCCGCTTTCTTTATCGTAGTGTTTAAAAAGATTTTTTTCGTATTCGATGTCAATGGGATGATCTGTATCGAACTCCGGAGCATTTTTAATGGTTTCGGTATGCAGATCAACAGATACCTCCATAAGGGCATAACTGATATCTGTGAGCCAGGTGATGGCAATGAGCACTTTTTTACTCCAGGGTCGCCAATTGCTGGTATCCACTACCATATAAACCAATTGCCAGTCGACATCATCAACAATAATATCTTCAACATGACCCAGTTTGCCATCTGTTGCATGAATGATATATCCTTTAATCTCTTTAAAACTCCTTAGTTTTGTATCCACATCGTCTTCACTGATTTTTTTGTTTGGCACATTGAATGGTCGGGAGGGAAAAAACGCATAATTACCCATGGGCAGTGAATAGGAATACATCCAGTAGTACTCATTTTGATAGTACATATTGAGTTTTTCCTCGAATTCACGCGAAACAGGCGCTTTTTCATCCAGTGTGGGGCATTTTTCTATCAGATCATTATCGACTTCTACAGGGAAATTTTTATTTTCCCAATCGGGTTCCTCCAAAAAGACCCTGGGTATCAGGACTCTTTTGTCTTTCATCCAGCTTCCAAAATCAACATCGAGATAACGGAGGATCCACCGATCCTCATCAAACAAAAAATCTTTGATTTTTCCCGTTTGTCCGTCTTTGGTTTCTACTGTGTAATCTTTGAGGTTTTTAAGGCTGCGTTTCATAATTGATAGGTTTAGTAGGTTTTTAACTAGTCTTTGTAAGAAAACTCATGATGTCATCTTTGCTCGATAAAGAGATCGTCAGGTGCCTGGCGGAGTATGACTGAAAAACAAGAGTTTTCCCAATCAGGAGATTTCCAAACAACAAGGTTTTGAATCAGAAACTATTCACTGCTTTTTTCTTTGCTTCCGGTTTCCACCCCGATCTCGTCAATTTCTCTTTTCATTTCGCTGATAAAGTCGTTGCTCTCTTTCTTGGCTTCTTCCCATTGTTCTTCGCTGTACTGCTCAAAATCGGCGGCTTTCGACCTTGCCTGTTGAAGGTCTTCTTCCAGTTCGTTGATGGATTTCTCGTATTCCTCTTTCATTTCTCCGCTGGCTTGTTGCATTTCGCCGCGAAGTTCTTCAAGTTTTTGTTCGCCTTTGTCAATTTCATTTTCAAGTTCGCTCACGGCTTCATCTTTTTGATCGGTGAAAAAATCCTCTGTTGCTTCTGCGGCTTCATTGTACTCTTCCTCAAGGTCTTCGCTGGTAGTTTCATCGTTGTTACTGCTTTGCTGATTGTTGCATGCGGAGGCAAAAACCAGGAACACAGCTGCGAAGAAAATATTCAGAAAAGTTAGTTTCGTAAGTTTTGATTTGAATGTTTTTTGCGTTTCCATCTTTGAAATTTTTTAGTTTATAAAATATTGATGCGTCCACTCCGAAAACTCGTTTATTGTCTGATTGTCAATCATTTAATTTAGTTTCAATTGGATTCGCCGAGCTTACGGTTCGTACAATTTGTGGACAATATACTTTTTAGGGTGGACTCATTTATTGTACTGGAGAAAGAATTTTCACTTTCCTGTTTTTCCATCATAATCATAAGGATTCAGTTTCTTTTCAGCAGTTTTTTAAGATCAGTCCATTTTCTTGTGTTCAGTATATCCTCTTTTCCCATCCATCCGCGTCGGGCCTGCCCCACTCCATATTTGATATACTGAAGATTGGCAGGAGAATGGGCATCGGTGGAAACAGCAAGTTTCAACCCTGTTTCTTTGGCTTGTCTGATGTATTCATCGCTCAGATCGAGTCGTTCGGGATTGCTGTTTACTTCCAGAAAGCAACCATTGTTTTTTGCCTCTTTCAATATGGTTGGCATATCGATAGCATAAGGTTTTCTTTTCCCGATAAGTCTTCCGCCCGGATGCCCAAGGATATTGAAATATGGGTTTTCCATTGCTTTCAGCACCCTCCGGGTTTGTTTTTTTTCCGAAAGATTGCGGTTATAGTGTATGGATGCCACAACCATCTCTAATTCTTTCAAAATACTGTTCGGCAGATCAAGAGAACCATCTTCCAGAATGTCTACCTCAATAGATTTGATGATTTTTATTTTTTTGAATTTACTGTTGAGTTCCTCTATTTCCCTGATTTGTTTTTCCAGTCTTTTCTCATCCAATCCATGCGCCATGGAAACTTTTTTAGAATGATCTGTAATGGCGCAGTAGGTGTATCCCATTTCCTGGGCTGCTTTCACCATTTCTTCCATAGAAAATTTTCCATCGGTAGCATTGGTATGTGTGTGCAGATCACCTTCAATATGTTTTACTTCCACCAGACCGGGAAGTTTATTTTGGCTTGCTGCTTCTATTTCGCCTTTATCTTCTCTGAGTTCGGGTTGTATATATGCAAGACCCAGCGTTTTATACATTTCCTCTTCGGTTTTCCCTGCAAGTTGTTTTTTTCCTTCAAAAATACCGTATTCGTTGAGTTTATAATTTCTCTCCCGACTTATTTTCCTCAATGCAATGCTGTGTGCTTTAGACCCGGTAAAGTACAAGATACCTGCTCCCAGTGATTTTTTGGAAACGATTCTGAGGTCAACCTGCAAACCTGTTCTCAACTTTATGGTGGAGCGTGTTTCGCCTTTGGAAACCACATCTGCAACTTCGTCGTACTGAACAAAATGATCCATTGCCTTTGAGGCATTTTTGCTTGTTCCGATGATATCAATGTCGCCTACGGTTTCTTTTTTCCTCCTGTAACTTCCGGCAATGGTAATGTTGTCAATTTCTTTGCGAAGATATTTCACGAGCGGCTGGGTCATCTCTTCCGCATCGATTATTTTGATTCTTTCTGATCCGCCTTTTTCTTTATAATCTTCAATTTCGTCAAGGATTTTTTGACTGGTTTTTTTTCCAAACCCTTCCAGTTTTTCTATTTCACCATTTTGGGCAGCTTTTTTCAATTCACTGATGGATTCTATCCCCATTTCATCGTAAAGGGTTTTGGTACGCTGCGGTCCCAATTGCTCCAGTTTCATGATGCTGATCAACGAATCGGGAATCTCTTTTTTGAGGTCTTCGAGTTGCTTCAGGTGTCCTTTATCAGCAATTTCTTCAATTTTTTCAGCCATGCTTTCCCCAATATCGGGAAGTTCTTTGATGTCTTTTTTGCCTGCCAGTTCTGTGATATTCTGCCCCATGCCAGAGATGGTTCGCGCTGCTGTCCTGTAAGAGCGCACCCTGAACTGGTTTTCTCCTTTTATTTCGAGAAAATCTGCTACTTCATTGAGTATGTTTGCGATTTCTTTGTTATGTACAGGCATTTTTTTTAAAAGATGTTGGTGAAAAAGGCCAAAGAGAGAACAAATGTTTTCTCTTTGACCTGAGTTTTGATAAAAATGAATGGTTCGGATTTAAAGGCAGGAAGGTGACAAATCAACTGCCACTAAAAATGGAAAAATAGCACCCGTGGAAACACAAGTTTTCCCGACCGGCACAAACTCAAAAATTCTTTTATCCGATCCCGATCTCATCCCTGACATCAATAACCCCGGCAGTAAACATCGCTATGTCGAGCGCTTCTCTTTTCATGGCATAAAAAGGGACAACACCAGTAAGGATGGCAGTGCCATTTTTAACATGTACATCTATTTTATCTTCTTCAATGATCACACTTCTTTGGAATGCTTTTTTGATGTCTTTCTCTATATCTGCATCAATGGCAGATTTTACGATCTTTACACTGATATCGTTTCTTACCATCATTACACCATCAGATGTAAGTGCAATATCTTCGGCAAGTTTTTTTTGCCAGTAAGACGGTGCAGTTCCCGACAGGGTAACAATACCATTCAGGCATGTAACCTGAATGTCTGATTCATCGATCTGATTATTCCACAACAATTTGTTTTCAATGTTGGTGGCGATCAATGAATCCTGGGGTCTTGTTTCACCGGTGTGAAAAGATACATTCAAATGGTTTTCCACCATTTGCACCCCTTCTACCTGAAAAGCATCTTTTTCAGCATTTGTTTTGGTGATGATATTGGGAACGGTGCCTTCAAGTTTGGCAACACCTTCTTCAACCATTACTTTTATATCGTTTGCATCCACTCTGTTATCCCAAACAAGCTGATCAACAATGTTTTGTTTAATATACTCATCGGTTGTTGTATGCATAATTCTGAAATTTAAATGTTCAACAATTTATTTCACAAGGCATTGCCCGGCACAATGATCATACGCAAGTATACCCTCCGTCAATAACAAGCTCGCTACCAGTCATGAATTTGGATTCGTCGCTGGCCAGATAAACCACACCCCATGCAATATCATCAGGTTCGCCTATATGTCCGATGGGATGTTTCTCATCCAGTTCTTTTCTGAACTCATCAACATCACGTCCCATGTCTTTCCCCATCTGTTCTACCAGAGGCGTCCATATAAAAGCGGGATGCACAGAATTGACACGTATGTTTTCAGGTGCATAAACAACTGCATCATTTTTTGTCATCAACCTGACAGCACCTTTCGAGGCATGATAGGCAGGAATGTCTCCTGCACCAATAATACCATAGATAGAAGACATATTGATAATGCTACCCCCGCCATTGTCAATCATATGAGGTACCGCGTATTTGGTACAAAGGAAAACCCCATTTACATTAATGTCCATTGTTTTCTGCCATTCCTGGAGGGTATTTTCATGGGTTGGTTTGTTGGCCCCTGAGATGCCGGCATTGCTGACCAATGCATCAATTTTCCCAAATTTCTCCCTGATATCCTGAAAAACGTTCTTAACCTGCTCTTCATTGGATACATCCAGGTGCCAGTAATGAGCACTGCCGTCATCGAGTGCTATATCTTTTGCGAGTTGTTCTCCTTCTTCATCAAGAATATCGGTAATGGCCACGTGGGCTCTTTCTTCTGCCATTCTTTGGCAGGTAGCTTTTCCAATACCGTGTGATCCTCCTGTAACGATAATTACTTTATCTTTTAGTCTGTTCATGTTGATGTTTTTATGAATTTGTGAACATAGTTTTAAATAAATATGAAAGTTCTACTACCAAAACTTGCAAAAAGAGATTCTGAAAAATGATTGAATACATTACATGTAATTAATGAGGAGCATGTAATATAAAATCATCGTTCATGTTCTCCTCAGCATTTTCCATCCACTATCTGCTATTGCGACTTTTCTTTTCACAAACCAGGCAGTAGAACCACTGTTTAAATGCTATTATCCAATGGTGATCTCATCGATTACATCCGTAACTCCAGCGGTAAGCATGGCAGTATCAATAGCATCTTTTTTCATCACATAATAAGGTACTACCCCGGAAAGTCTGGCAACGCCATTGTTTACGTCTACATCTATAAGGGTTTCATTGATAAAAACGTTTCGTCTCAAAGCATTTTTGATATCTTCTTCAATGTCAATATCAACGATTGTTTTTATAAGATTTACCGATAGTTTATTGTCAACCCAGATAACGCCATAGGAATTGGTTGCGATTTCTTCTGCAAGATTTTTTTCCCAGTATGTATCTGCATTTCCGCTCAGGGTAACCACTCCATCTTTGGTTTCAACAGTAATGTTTGCAGCATTGATACTGCTGTTCCAAAGCAGTTTGTTTTCAATGTTGCTGGTAATGGCTGCATCGCCCGGTCTTGCCTTTTCAGGTGGAAAAACAATTTCCAGTTCATTATTCACATCTATCACGCCTTTTACTTGTAAAACATCATCTTCGGCAGTAAGTTTAGCTGCATACCCCGGTACTGTTCCTGTAAGTTCAACAAAGCCATTGGCAACACTAACATGTATATCATTTGCATCAACACTGTTATCCCATACCAAATGGTCAATAACATCTTGTTTTATAAATTCATCTGTTTGTGGACTCATAGTATTTACTTTTTTTGTTTTTATATTTGATTTATCTACGCAATCAAAATTTCAAATTCCATTCCAAAAGAAAGCGACACACGCATATGCTGTTGGTTTTCAAACCATAACACCCGCCTGTAACACTTCATTTTATCAGCGCATACCTTTTGTGTTGATTTAAGCAGGTTTTATTAGGTAGAATTTTACCCAATTGGGCAAAAAAAGCAACAAGATTCAGAGTGGAATTGTAAAGGCATTAATTTTGACCTTTGATTAATTCATAGCACCTAAATCTCAAAAAATAAACATGATGGAAAATTTGGAAGTTGAACTCCGTTTGTTATTGCATGTAATGATTGCTTCTGTTTTATGCGGCATCATAGGTTATGAGAGGGGTAAAGTGAACAAACCGGCCGGTATCCGTACAAACATGCTGGTGGGTGGTTCAGTAGCATTGCTTGTAATGCTGGGTGAGGTAATTGTTGTTTATTTTTCATCGCTTGCGTTAGAGGGGATCATTCGTTCCGATCCCATCAGGATCATTCAGTCCATCATTATTGGAATTAGTTTTATCGGTGCGGGTATGGTACTGCATATAGAAAACAAGAAAGAAGTAAAATACCTCACTTCCTCTGCAACCATTTTATTTTCATCGGGGGTGGGTATATCGGTGGCGCTGAGGCAATATATTCTGGCGGTGGGTGTAACGTTGTTTATCCTTTTCATCAATCTGATCCTGGCCCATTCCAAACTAAAAAAACAGGAGGATGAAAACGACTGATGCTCCGGATTCAGCGATTTCCGGTAAAAACATGTAAATTTTTACCTGCGCCCGGGATGACATGGGTTGTCATTCGTTTTTTTTATGTGGGGTGATCTTGGAAATTTTAATGATCACTGGCACGTAGCGCCTTTTTGATCAGGAAAAATTCATTTAGATTTTCACTATCCAAAATACCGGCAAATTCATCGTTTTCCCATACCGGCACCATATCCAATTTTTTCTGATGCATGGTTTTGAAAGCATCAAAAATATTCATGTCTGATTTGATCTTTTCATTGCCATCAGAAACAATCGTTTTTATTTTGCCATTTTTCCCATAAGCACTCAATCCTTTGATAAGATTATGTTGTGTCACGATCCCTCTGAATTGGCCGTTTTCTTTCACTACAAAACCGCGATTGGCAATATGTTGGAGTTTTTCGGCTGCTTCGCCGAGGGTACTGTCAGGATCGAGTTCTTCATAATTACTGATCAACACATCGCTGACTTTATAATCACTCAGAATGGTTTCATATTTAATGGTTTCGTATTCACCTTTTGCACCCAGGTATACCACAAAACCAATAATGATCAGAAAGGGGTTCCCGAAAAGACCTGCGATGATAAACAAAACCGCAAATATCTGCCCTATATTTTTTGCCACCCGGGTTGCTTTTATCCGCGTCATCCATATGGAAAGTGCAGAACGGAACAGTCTGCCACCATCCATTGGGAAAGCAGGGATAAGATTGAAAGCAACAATAAAAAGGTTGGCCGCCAAAAGCATGACCCAGAAATTACTTTGTGTAATGTACTGGTAATCCACCTCCCCAAAGTTTACATTTTGATAACCCGACAAATAACCCCACAGCAAGGCTGCAATTACAATGTTTACCAAAGGACCTGATAAAGAAACCAGGAATTCATGTCTGGGTTTTTCGGGCATTTTGGTAATGTTGGCCATCCCACCTATGGGAAGCAATGTAATGCTTTTCACCTCACCTCCATATTTTATAGC
The DNA here is from genome assembly GCA_964390665.1 of uncultured Bacteroidales bacterium. Lineage (GTDB taxonomy): Bacteria > Bacteroidota > Bacteroidia > Bacteroidales > UBA7960 > SKVR01. The sequence goes on from CAYMLS010000058.1 coordinate 17,789, forward strand.
GACCAGTGAATGTCCGAATTCATGCAAAACAACACATACAAAAAGCGTGAGAATAAATAAAACATGCATCAATACCTGTTCAGTATTGAGTCCCTGCCTTACTGCTACAAATATTACCCAGGCGATCAGCAGCGAGAAAGTCCAGTGAACAGATACTTTAATTCCAAATGGTTTTCCTAATTGTAATGAATATCTTTTACCCATAAAAATTTTTTTAAGATGCTGATTTTAATACTTTACTTTTTTTGGCTTATGATTATTGGAAAAAAATTTCGCCATGTTCATCTCCGGATAATGATGTTCTATTTTACCGTGGTATAACCCATTTTGTTAAAATACAGCGATAAACTACCATAGGCAATGGCGTATATTCCGATAAGAACCACAATCACCCTGGTACTGTCAAAAGGATTGATGATCATAAGGAGTCCAATACCCAAAGAGACCAGGCCGGCAAAAAGGTGAAATGGTTTGAGCACTTTGGGCAGGGCAATATTGAAGAATGCGATCATGAATACCACTCCCATCACCATGGCCCAAATGCCCATGATCGCCACAAAAAAGGCGGCCGCTCCGGACGGGTTGATCAGAATCACAATTCCGATAAGCATACCGAGCATCCCTTCCATGAGCATGATCGACCATTTGGAATTGTACTTACGCTCTCTAACAGCGCCCACCGACAACAATGCCCCTCCCAACATGATGGAGATGGCAAAATATATGGCAAGCGCAAATAAAGTAATATCGGGAAACAACAAGGCGATGATCCCGAAAATAATCGCCAGTATTCCATTTAAGTAGTAAAATCGCCAGTTTTTTAGATTCTTTATAGCCATGATTGATCGTTTTTAAATTTTGTGTTTATTTTATTTCCCATTTACTTTGTTCTTTTACAACCTTTTACACAACCACCTGAAAAAGATCCATCAGGTTTCTGGCATTTTTAATGGCATTGCCATGCTGGTCGTTGTTGAAATACATATAAATGCTATCAACTTCCCGGAGTTTTTGCATCCTGTTTTTCCACTCCTCCAGTTCTTCCTCCGAATACAGGTAGTCGTACCAGGTACTTTTCCCATGAAATCTCAAATAAGCAGTTTTATTGGTAGCCAGCAAAGTTTCAGGCAATCCGTTGGGTGCAGAAAGGATGCAGTAAGAAATATCCAGATCGCGCAACAGATCATAAACAGTTTCATCAAACCATGTGGGATGTCTGAATTCGATGACATGATTAAAATCACGGTCGATCACATTGGCAAAAGACCTTAACTTATCAACATCTTTATGAAGATTTCCAGGCAATTGCCATAAAATATTTCCGGTTTTGTTTTTCATGGGCGATAATACTTTCTGAAATTCATTCAGTTTATCCACAAAAACATCATCCGTTTTTAGTTTTTTCAAATGGGTAAAAAACCTGTTGGCTTTGATGGAAAATCTGAATTCAGCAGGCGTATCATCTCTCCAGTTCTTTACATTTTTTTGGGTGGGAAAAGAATAGAAAGTGTTATTGATCTCCACCGAATTAAACTGATCGGCATAATAGGACAGCCATTCCTTTTTGGGCAGATCATCCGGATATAACCGATCTTTCCAGTCGTCATAAGAATAACCGCTGCATCCAATGTACTTTTCCATGGTCGTTTTTTTTTAAGAATTATGATGATTGAACTAAAGGTTTGTTTTGATCCGTTTTGCCTGCTGAAAGACAGGTTTACAATGTATCCTGATTGTTTCCTGAAAAAACAATCTGTCCTGATCAGTAGAACAAAACAGGTTTGCCCGTGGATTCAATATATTCAGCAGCATGATCCTTTTCAAAAAACAAGTCGCCAAAAGTAGTTTTCCTGTTTTTTGACATGATCAGCATATCAGCATCATCATCTTCGATGGTTGATTTCAGTGTTTTCAGGTGATCATTGCTCAGGATCACATCCGCTTTACCGGAATACCGATCTCCTGCAACAGATTTAAACCTCTCTTTCCATTGCATTATTTTTTCGTGCTGTTCCTGGTCTTCTTTTTCCACCTGAATGGAAACAGCACTCAGTTGCATATCAAAAGAATCTGTCCATGAAGCGATCTTTTCAAGAGGTGTAAAGTCGTCTGTTAGAAAATTGGTGACGATAACACCGCTGGCAGGTTTTACAAAATCAGTTCCTTTGGGGATCACCAGCAAAAGATTGCTTTTCTCATACAGCATATCGAGTAACCCATGCAGGTTTTTGATCAAAGTTTCAGAAGGAGCCGTGCTGGTCACGATCAACGCCTCCGGATGATCAGAAAGCGTTGCTGCTAATCCCTTTTCTGTTTCCTCTATCTCTACAGTTACATCATAGCGCAGGGGGAAATTTAAACGGGAAGCCTCCTTGCTCAACAGTTGATCTATTTCTCTTCTTTTGATGTCTTTATGTCTTCTCAACACCTCTTCATGCGATAGTTTTTCACCAGGTGTTATGCTCTGCGAATCAGAATACGGACTATAGGTTCCCTCTACGAGCGAGGGGTCAACAAAATGCAGGATATCCACACGTGTATCCGTATATTTTCCCACATTCAACCCATAAGGTATGGTCGATTTTTTTTGATCATGTCCATTTCCTATGTCGCTAATAATAATGGTTTTCATAAATAATTAATTTTGTGTTCGTGAAATTTTATTTTACGACAATTCAAGTCTGTACCTATTCACTATGATTAATCTTTATCTGGTAAACTCATTGACTTTTGTTGACTTTACGGGCACCAGCATTTGTAGAATATAATAGAAATATCATGCCATG
>CAYMLS010000059.1:0-20488 GCA_964390665.1 uncultured Bacteroidales bacterium
GAATAATAGATCCTTAAGAAGGGAAAGGTGAAAGGTGTTCTATTTGAAAAGGTGTTTTACAAGGTAATTGCGCAACATTCCCAGGGCAGCATTTCCTGTTCTGATAATATTGCGGTCGCGTTGATCCCCGAAAGTAAATTTTTTACTTTCTCTTCCCTGAGGTCCATCGATGGATATCCAGACAGTACCCACAGGTTTTTCTTCGGTGCCTCCTCCGGGTCCGGCAATGCCGGTAGTAGCAATGGCATAGGTAGCGCCAAGCATATTTTTAACACCGGCAGCCATTTGCTCAGCAACCTGCTGACTTACAGCGCCAAATTCCTGAAGTGTTTCTTCCTTAACATTCAGCACATCCCTTTTCACCTGGTTCGAATAAGCCACTACTGATCCGTTAAAATATTCTGAACTCCCGGGAACTCCGGTAATGCGATGGGCGATATATCCGCCGGTACAACTTTCGGCAGTTGCCAAAGTAGCTTTTGCTTTTTTCAACAATCTTCCGGTCACCTCTTCTAATTTTTCTTTGTCCATGCCCCAAAAATACCAGGGTATTAGTTTTTTCAGTTCATCCACCCTGTTTGCAAGCAATTTTTCCATTTGCTGAAGACTATCTCCATGAGCGGTTAACCTTAACCTTACAATTCCAGGTGATGGTAAATAGGCAAGTTTGATGCTATCGGGAAGATCTCTCACCCAGGGATCGATTCGTTGGGCGAGAAAAGATTCGCCTAATCCCTGGGTAAGAACTGTTTTATGAATGATCAGTTGTCCTTTGTTGCGTTTCACAAGTTCAGGAACAACATATTTCTCTGTAAGGTACTTCATCTCATAGGGTACGCCAGGCATGGCAACAAAAACTTTTTTGTTTTTCCTGAAAAGCAGCCCAGGAGCGGTTCCCACAGGATTTTCCAAAACAGAGGATTTTGAAGGGACCAATGCCTGATCCTCATTTAGTTTGGTAGGATCAACGCCTTTTCTTTTAAAAAAACTGCGCACATTCTCAAGCACCCCTTCATGCATCAGCAATTTATCTTCAAAAAAATCGCATAATACATTTTTGGTAATATCATCTTTGGTGGGTCCCAGTCCCCCGGTCATTAAAATTACATCAGCGCGCTTTTCTGCTTCCTGAAGTGCTCTGAGGATTTCATCCCTGTCGTCAGCAATAGCGGTAATTTGCCTGACATCAATACCGGCCAGGTTGAGGGTTTCGGCCAACCAAGATGAATTGGTATTGACAACCTGTCCGATAAGTAACTCGTCGCCAATGGATATGATCTCGGTTTGAAGAGATAAAGTATGCATTTTAAAAAATTAAAGATCAAGTGAGTGAACCACGAGTCCACTTCTTAATTTTGGTTCGAACCATGTTGTTTTTGGTGGCATGATGTTTCCGGTATCAGCAATATTGATCAACTGATCCATGGAAACAGGGAAAAGCGCAAATGCAACCTTCATTTCTCCAGTATCAACCCGCTTTTCAAGTTCATCCAAACCTCTGATCCCACCAACAAAGTCAATTCTTTTATCAGTACGAAGATTTTTTATACCAAGAATATCGTCCAAAACATTTTTTGAAAGAACGGTAACATCGAGCACGCCAATGGGATCGGAATTATCATAAGTTTGAGGAAGAGCGGTTAATTTATACCATTTCCCGGCAAGATACATGGAGAATTCATGGAGGCGAGCAGGTTTATATTGCGTCTTACCTTTTTCCTCCACCTGAAAATTCTGGTTTAATTTTGTTAGAAATTCTTCCGGGGACAAACCGTTAAGATCTTTCACCACCCTGTTGTAATCAATAATAGTAAGTTGGTCATGAGGGAAAAGCACTGCCATAAAGAAATTGTACTCTTCATCGGCTGAATGATTCGGGTTTTGATTCTTTTTTTCGTTGCCTACCAAAGCAGCCGCGGCGGTTCGGTGGTGTCCATCGGCGACATAAAAAGCCGGCACTCTTTGAAAAAGATGTTCCAGTTTTTCTACGGTCTGCTCAGCATCAATTACCCAAAATTGGTGTTCTACACCATCATCGGCGGTAAAATCATATTCAGGAGTATCGTTAACAATATTTTCCACGATCTGATCGATTTCCCTGACAGCATAATAGGAGAAAAAGACAGGTTCAGCATTGGCGTTTGTAACGCGTACATGTTTCATCCTGTCTTCTTCTTTGTCGGGTCTGGTAAGTTCGTGCTTTTTAATTACACCGTCGATATAATCTTGCACTCCGGCACATCCAACGATACCATATTGTTTATTACCCTGCCATGATTGAGCATACACGTAGAAGTTCTTTGTATGATCCTGTTTCAGCCAATTCTGACTGATAAACTTCTGGAGGTTCTCTTTTGCTTTTTCGTATACCTGCGGATGATAAATATCAATACCCGGGTCAAGTTCCACTTCAGGTTTTACAACGCGCAAAAAGCTATAAGGATTACCTTCTGCTTCTTTACGTGCTTCTTCCGAATTGATCACATCATAAGGACGGGAAGCTAATTGTTTTGCGATATCCTTTGGGGGTCTGAACCCCTTAAAAGGTTTAAAAATTGCCATAAATAATTGCGTGTTTTGAGAAAATACAGATAATGAGTTCTATCAGGAAATAAAGGGTGTGTTTTGTAAATCAAAAAAAAGTTTAAGCATTCACCTGAAAAGTTTTGTCTCCGTTTTCAAAGAATCCCACGATTTGTGTTGCTGCCGCCAATCCTGCATTAATATTTGCTTCAGAAGTTTGTGCGCCCATTTTTTTGGCAGTAAACACCACACGTTCCGGATATTTTTCAAGCAAATCATCTTTGCAGTCGGGGGCAAGATCAGAAAGATAAACAAAATCAGCTCTTTCTTCCATTACTTTAAGCAGGCATTTTTCACAAATCACTTCCTTACGAGCCGTATTGACAAGAGTAGCTCCTTTGGGCATGGAAAGTAATAGTTTTTCATTAATTGATTCTTTGGTCTTTTCGTTTGCAGGTATATGCAGGGAAATATACTGACAGCTGGCATAAAGTTCCTCTACCGAATCAACCGGTGTTACTTCATCTTTGAGGATGATTTGTTTTTCCAAAAAGGGATCGTAGGCGAAAACTTCCATACCAAACCCTTTGGCGATGGTAGCAATGTACCTTCCGACATTACCATAGGCATGAATTCCGATTTTTTTGCCCCTTAGTTCGCTTCCGGAAGTTCCATTAAATCTTTTTCTCGCCTGGTAAAGCATCATTCCAAAAGCAAGTTCGGCTACTGCGTTTGAATTCTGCCCCGGTGTATTCATGGCAACAATACCTTTCCGGGTACATGTTTCCAGATCAATGTTATCATAACCGGCACCTGCCCTTACAACGATTTTCAGGTTTTTGGCTGCTTCCAGTACCTGAGCATTAGCTTTATCACTCCTTATAATCAATGCATCAACATCCGCTACTGCTGTCGTTAATTCAGAAGGATCTGAATATTTTTCCAGCAAAACAGTTTGATATCCTGCATCATCAAAAACTTTTTTGATACCGGCTACAGCAACAGGAGCAAATGGTTTTTCGGTGGCAATCAATACTTTTTTCATAGGTTTGTTTTTATTATTTTGTTGTCCTAAGGCTCCCGGCAATACTTTTTGAAAGAGATGACTTACACCCACTTTACATAATTATGGGTATGTACATCCGTAGCATTGTCAAAAACCTGTTCATCTGTTTATTATTTGTGTCATGAATAGCATGCCAGGACCTGCCATATTGCTTCCCATCGAAAAGGAGCAGAAACAATGACTTTTGTCCCGGGAATATGGTAATGCATGCTTAAAAAAAAGACTATTTATATTTTTTCTCGAATTCCTGCATAGCTTCCACAAGCGCTTTTACACTATCAATAGCCATTGCGTTGTATATGGAAGCCCTGAAACCACCCACAGAACGGTGACCTTTCAGTCCGACCATACCGAGAGAAGAGGCGAAGGATAAAAATTCCTGCTCCAGTTCCTTATATTTTTCCTTCATCACAAAGCAAACATTCATCACAGACCTGGAATCTTTTTCGGCGGTACCTTTAAAAAGTTCATTTCTGTCGATCTCATCATATAGCAAATGTGCTTTTGCTTCGTTGAGTTCCTGCATTTTCGATACACCACCGAGTTTTTTCAACCAACGAAGTGTTTCCATACAAGTATAAATGGGCAAACAAGGAGGAGTATTAAACATAGACCCATTATCAATGTGTGTTTGATAATTAAGCATGCTTGGGATAGGGCGGTCGACTTTACCGAGAATATCTTCACGAATCACCACGAAAGTAACACCGGCAGGTCCCAGGTTTTTTTGCGCACCACCATAGATAATGGCGTATTTTGATACATCCACAGGACGGCTGAAAATATCGGAAGACATATCCGCAACCAGGGGAACAGGAGAGTCAAAATCTTCTTTTATTTCCACACCAAAAATGGTATTGTTGGTTGTGATATGAAAATAATCGGCATCTGTGGGTATCTGATAATCTTTGGGTATATAATTAAAATTTTTATCGGAGGATGACGCTACCACTTCCACATCTCCAAAAATTTTCGCTTCCTTGATGGCTTTTTTTGCCCAGGTACCTGTTTCAAGATAAGCAGCCTTTTTTTGCATAAGGTTGTAAGGTACCATAGCAAACTGCATACTGGCTCCTCCACCGAGAAACAGTACCTGGTAACCCTCCGGAATATGAAGAAGTTCTTTGAAAAGGGCAACTGTTTCGTCCATTACAGCCTGAAAATCTTTACCCCTATGCGAAATTTCCATTACCGACAATCCAATTCCATTGAGATCTAAAACCGCTTTGGCGGTGTTTTCAATAACTTCGCCCGCAAGGATAGAAGGGCCAGCACTAAAATTGTGTTTTTTCATTTTTGATAGTTTTAAATAATGAAACAATAAAAAGAGGTAAAAGCATCATTGATCGGAACAAAGAATAATTGCATTTTCCGATCCTGTGCAAAATTAAGGAATTATTTCTTTAATTGTCTATCAATGATGACATTCGTTTATCAACAAATATAGTTTTTTTTTCAACAATTGTTTGTTTTCCATAACAAAAACAAGGAATTACACAAAAACCAGACATATGCCGGTAGGGTAAAAAAAATCATCAGTGCCTGGCAACAAAATTTTACGACCCTCCCGCCTGTTTGCCATCAGCGGGAAAATTCAAGATTTGTGTGTGATTGATAAAGAAAACATTCCTGGCAAGGTGGGAGATAAATGAGAAACAGTCGTTTTTTTCTTCAATGGATGTATGGAAGGCAAAACCAATCTGACAATTGATTCTTTTTTCAATCAAGCGGCAGTTGAAAATTTCGGGGTAATATAAAAGTAAAGAGAAATGTTTTAAGGCAAACAAATACAAGGCATATAACCACCAGAATAGCATTGGTCAAACCGTAGAAAGTTGATAATTCTCCAGCGAAACACAGATCAGTTTAAAACTACTAAAATAAAAACTCCCTGGGGGAAGTTGATATCATACAGCATTTCTGAAAAAAAATCAGGTATTTCTTCAGATATTTGTGATTATCTGATGATTACCTGATGAGTTCACTGATATCATTCATAATTTTCCGTGCCAGGTTTTCTGATTTCACATCGCTATCACTTTCGGCGTAGATCCTGATAATCGGTTCGGTATTTGATTTTCTGAGGTGCACCCACTCATTTCCAAAATAGATCTTCACCCCATCGGTTTTATCAATGGTTTTCTTCTGGTATTGCAGAGAAATTTTTTCGAGGATGTCATTAAGGTCTATGCCTGATGATAATTCAATCTTGTGCTTTGAAATATTGTAATCCGGCAGGCTTTTTTTCATGGCCACACAGGAAAGTTTCGACTTGGCAAGGTAGGTAAGAAAAAGGGCAATGCCTGTAAGGGCATCCCTTCCATAGTGTATTTCCGGATATATCACACCTCCGTTTCCTTCACCTCCAATAACAGCATTTACCTCCTTCATTTTTCTCACCACATTGATTTCGCCTACAGCCGAACTAAAATACTCCGCACCATGCTTAAGCGTAATTTCCCGGAGGGCCTGGGTAGAAGAAAGATTACTAACTGTGTTACCTGGTTTCTGCTGCAAAACGTAATCGGCCACAGCCACCAATGTATATTCTTCACCAAACATTTCGCCATTGTTGGAAACAATGGCCAGTCTGTCTACATCAGGGTCAACAGCAAAACCGACATGAGCATTGGTTTTGATCACTTCTTCAGACAAAATGCTTAAATGTTCCGGCAGGGGTTCAGGGTTATGAGGAAAATATCCATTGGGTTGACAGAACACTTCCGTAATCTTTTTTACACCCAAAGCATCAAGGAGCAAAGGTACAGCGATACCCCCCACAGAGTTTACAGCATCCACGGCAATCCTGAAATCAGCAGAAGCAATCGCATCAGAATCAACAAGATCAAGCTCCAGAATTTTTTCTATGTGCATCTCCAGGGCATTTTCTTCAAAACGGTAATAACCCAGTTTATCAACCCCTACAAACTGAAAATTAGCAGTATCTGTGAGTGCCATCATTTCACTACCTTCTTCATTGTCAAGAAATTCCCCTTTTTCATTGAGTAATTTCAGAGCATTCCATTGTTTGGGGTTATGACTGGCAGTAATAATGATCCCCCCCTGGCATTCATACTCCCTAACACCAATACCTACAGTAGGCGTGGGTACCAATCCTGCATCAATAACATTGATTCCCATGGATTGCAACAGGGATGAGACCATTTTATTCACCATCTTACCAGATATCCTGGCATCACGTCCCAAAAATACAGTCACCGACTGATCGGGAAAACGGTTTTTAATCCATGTGCCATAAGCGCCTGTATATTTTATAATATCAACAGGTGTTAAACTTTCGCCGGGTTTGCCTCCTATAGTTCCTCTTATTCCTGAAATGGAAGTAATTAATGTCATGATAAACTGATTTTGTATAATGGAGCACAAAGATACACCTTATGATTTACATACTGTTTGTTTTTTGTAACATTTTAAGGGTTCGTGTGCTGTTTCCCTGAACAAAATGATTTACACACACCCATCTGTCGACGGACAACAGGAATGTATTGCGGGTTTACGTGCAACTTACCCACCGAAAATAAAAAAAGACATTATGAGAGAATCAGGTTTTCACTTTTCGATGAATCATCTCCCGAAAAAAGACAATAATTTTGGTCACCAGAAAAATAAAAGTCAGAAAAAACACGATAGAAGCACCTGAAGGTATATCCAGCAAATAGGCAACGAACAAGCCAGACAGAGATCCGATGATACTCAACAAAGCAGAAAGCGGAATCACTTTAAGAAAGTTGCGTGTAAAAAGCATGGCTGTTATTTGCGGAATGGTAAACAAGCTTAAGACAAGAATAATACCTACCGCTCTTATACTCATAACAATAGAGATAGCGATCAATACAGACATGGTATATCTGAAAAAACCGGATTTAACACCCATGATCGTTGCAAACTCCGGATCGAAGGCACTATTGATAAGTGGACGAAAAAACAAAGCAAAAAACAACGTGACCATAACAGTAAAAACCAATAAATAAGCAAGTTCAATGCTGCTGACTGACAGAATATTGCCAAATAAAAAACTCATCAGGTTTGGTGTATAACCAGGAGTCATGAATACGAAAATAATGCCCAGCGCCATGCCCAGCGACCATAAAATGGCAATGGCGCTATCCTCTCTTACTTTACCCTTTTGCGATATCCACTCGATACCAAGCGCAGAAAAAACGCCAAACACGGCCGCCCCCAACAAAGGGCTTAATCCAAAGTAATAAGCCATGCCAATACCACCAAAAGAGGCATGGGTGATTCCGCCACCAATAAAAACAATTTTACGTGAAACGATATAGGTACCGATCATGCCCGACAACACGCTGATAAGCAATACCACCCAAATAGCATTCTGAAAAAATGTATACTGTAATATTTCCCAAAACTCATTCATCATTCATGATCTTTTAATACCCTGTGTGGAACAGGTCCGTGAGCAATCAGGTCAACAGGGCAGTTATAAACTTTAAGAATATCGGCATTAATTTGATTACTTTGATGATAATGAAGATTGCCATTAACACATGCAATGGTTTTAACCATCGGTGTAATCGTGCCGATATCATGAGAAACCAGAACAATAGACATGGTTGGATTGAGTTTCTCCAGCCACAGGTATAGATCTTTTTCAAATGATTTATCAATAAAAGTGTTGGGTTCGTCGAGGATCAGCAGATCAGGACTGTTGATCAGGGCTCTGCTAAGTAGCGCCTTTTGAAGTTGACCACCAGAGAGTTCACCAATGGGTCGGTTTTGAAAAGCAGACAGACCGGTATCATCAATGATTCTCTCCAGACGATCCTTTTCTTCTTTTTTCAGCAAAGGTATCAGTCTGTTTTTCATCCGAATACCTGAAGCGACCAAATCCCTGACCGTGATAGGAAAATTCTTGTCAATCTGCGATAATTGAGGCAAGTACCCCATTTTAGGTTTGCCTGAAGGAAAAGTAATTTTACCGGAAAAAACCGGTAATAATCCAAGGATCGCTTTTACCAACGTGGTTTTCCCCCCGCCGTTAGGACCAATTACACCAATAAAATCTCCTGGATAGATATCCAGATTCACATCAAAAAGAACCTTGTCATATCCATAACCAGTACTCATGTTTCGAATACTTATAATTGGATTTTCCATGTTTTATCATTTGATTAATTGGGTTAAATATATGCACCGTCGTTTTTGCTAAGGGCAGAACTTTGTTACTTTTCCAAATACCTATTACCTCTTGCGACAGGCATCAAATCACAGGAACTATTTTGTCATGTTACCGCTCAAAGCAGATGCTCTTTTATGGCATCTTTTATTTGGTTCATACCTGATATCCAGTTATATTCCATAGGGTTGATCTGCACGATTTCTGCACCGGTTTCTTCGGCAATCAACTGTGCGCTTCGAATATCATATTCTTTCTGTATAAAAATGACAGGAACATCCTGCCCTTTTCTGATGATTTCACGAAGTTGGGAAGGTGAAGGTTCTTTTCCTTCGTGTTCAATCGGAATTTGGGTAAGTCCGTAGTCGCGGGCGGTATAGGTAAGAGCAGGATGAAAAATCATAAACCCTTTATTTTCCATCTGCTTTCCCACCTCAACAAACTCCTCATGCAACCTTTCCACCACTTCATACAGGTTGGCATAATTTTTCAAAACCACCTCTTCCATTTCAGGATGAATTGCAATGATGGTATTTTTCATGGCAGGCAAAAGATCGAGCATAATAGCCGGCGACATCCAGATATGTGGATCTATTCCACCTTCGTGCACATGATCGCCGTGGTTTATCTCAGGACCTCTGATCAACTGCACGTTGTCTGACAGGTTTACAACAACCATGTCGGGATTTAGACTATTTAGGTTTCGCTGAAAAGCCTTTTCATATCCTAGATATCCGATCTGAAAGAAAATATCAGAATCAGAAAGTTTCTGCATTTGTCTTGTTGTAGGTGAATAGGTGGCATGGCTTGCTCCCTCAGGTACCATTACATTTACCTCAAGACCTTTGCCAGTAAGTTCGTCTACCAAAAAACTTAATGGTGGAATACTGACTGAAACCACATTTTTCTCCGTTTTTTGGCCATTGCACCCCCAAAAAAGAATGCTACACAAAACAACTGCAACACCAAAGATGATATTTTTCATATACATACTTTTATAAAATTAATAATATGAATCTTGCCGGAACTATTGTAAACCGATCGTTTCAGAGATCTACAACAGATGATTTTAAAAAAAACTCCTGAAAATCGGATCAATGGATTTTTTTTGCAACCATGTTGCAAATTTAATCAAAACATCCTTTGCAGTAAAAATGTTTTGGAAATTTATAAAATACCCTATTTTTGCAACTTCAAGGTTATCAGATGCAGTAATAAATTGTGAATGATTGTTTGCCCGATAACGATCTTTTTGATTATTCGACACGAAGTCATCAAAGGTAAGAATTCCACAGTTTATGAATTCAAGGAAATTTCATTTTAAACCATCAGCTAACTTCTCCGCAGAAACAGGAGAATTGGCCTTTACTGCTTTTCAAAGATAACTTTAACAATTTTAAAATAACCCTGGGTAAGTGTTTCATAAGCATATTATGTTTCGGTACATAAACGAAAACAACACACTGTTTGATGTTTCGTTGCAAACTCCAACAAATACATTTACAAATAATTTCAATTATGGCGGGAAAAATTATTGCTATCAGTAATCACAAAGGAGGTGTTGGTAAAACCACATCATGTATAAACATAGGGGCCGGGTTGGCACAAAAAAACAAAAAAGTATTGCTGATCGATATGGATCCACAGACCAACCTCACACAAAGTCTGGGCATGATCAACCCGGAAAACAACATTTATGTGAGCATGAAAGAAAATACGCGACTGATACCCCAAAAAATTCGCAACAATTTCTTTGTTGTACCGGCAGTCAACGAATTGGGTGGTGCAGAAATAGAGTTATCTGCCGAAGCGGGGAGGGAATTTATTTTAAAAGAATTGCTTGAACCTGTTAGTGATGAGTATGACTATATTTTTATTGATTGCCCACCTTCTCTGGGTTTGCTTACCATCAATGCTTTTACGGCATCAGATGAAATATACATTCCAATGCAGGCGCAATATCTTGCTCTGCAAGGTATTGGCAACTTATTAGGTTTGGTTGAAAAGATACAGAAGAGACTGAATCCAAAATTAAAGATCACAGGAATTTTTATCACCCAGTTCGACCGGAGGAGAGTTTTAAGCAGATATGTAATGGATACGCTGGAATCGCATTTCGGAGAAAGGGTATTCAAAACCAGAATTCGCAACAATGTATCGCTGGCAGAAGCACCCAATTCAGGACAGGATATCTTCAGTTATCAAAAAAACAGTAACGGTGCATTTGATTATGGCATGCTGGTAAAAGAAATATTATTACGGCAGATCTCTCCTGGAAAATAATGCATGAAAAGTGGTCTACTTACAAAAACCTAACTACTTGTTGTTATTGATTACTTCCAATTGCTTTAGCTCAAAAAGTAATTTGCTCATGGTAACAGGTTTAGCAATATAGGCATCAAAACCCTCCTTGATATACTTCTCCTTATCGCCCCTCATCGCATTGGCAGTGATGGCAATAACAGGAGGTAAATCCTTGTCATATTTCTTTCTTAGTTCTTTCATGGAAGTTATACCATCCATTACCGGCATCATAATATCCATGAGAATTACCTGATGTTTTTCGGGTACAAAGTTTTCAAGTGCCTCCAATCCATTGTTGGCGGTATCCACCCTGCAACTGGCAGCTTCTAACATAAGTGCGATGATCCTCAGATTTACAGGTTTATCATCTACTAACAATACATTCAGGTTTAAGTTGGCATTCCAGTCGTCATCCATTTCGTACATATTGGTATTTTTTTTGAAAGATGGTGCGTCAGAAGAATTACTATTCATCGTTGTACTCTCTCTTTTCTTTGAAGGCAACACTTCGCTATTGCTTTCCGTTAGGTTGTTTGGATGATTAAAATCAAAACTCTGATTTTCGGGATCATCAGATTTATGATCGTCTTCTAATTCCTTCGGATCAAAAACCTGGGAAACGTCGAAATTGAGGATTTTAAAATGTCGGTCTTCTTTGATCCAGAAAGTTTTGATCAGGAAGCGTTTAAGAAAAGACTGTTGATCATTTTTCAATATATATTGATTAAACTGAGAAAAAGACAAAAAACAGTTGGTGAGTTTATCTCTATAAAACTTTCTGAGAGTTTCCTGTGTGAGCGTTTCAGATAGGGAATTCACATAATTAAGAATAAGTCCCCTGTCCTGATGAAAATTTCTTTTGAACGTACCAGAAAAACCTATTTGAGCAGAAAAAAATGGTGCTATTGCTGAAATACCTGAATTTACATATTCTTTCACAAAACCATCATAGTGCTTTTCAAATCTATCCCTTTCATCTTCCACCATTCCAGATTTGTTTATTTCAGAATGGTTGGTTTCAAATCTTGTCATTACTTCAGCAAAATATTAATAATAAACGAATTTAATTTATCAATAAAACTCTAATCTATAATTATTTGACGATTTATAAACACAAAATTCAGTAAAATGTTTTCAGTTTAAGATACCAAATACAAAATATCAATAATCTTGCAGTTTCTTCAACTGTCCATCCTGCGATTCAAAAATAAACAAATCATTCCACTAAAAAAAATTAATAAAACAAAGCAATGAATTTATAAAAATGATTTTTTCAAAAAAGACAGGAAACGAAGGATAAAAGAGATAAAGCCCAACAATAAAAACAAATAAAAATTAATAATTACTTTTATTTATTGGCGAAATCAAGGCATTAAATCAAATTTTAACAATTAAGATTTCACCGATCAAATATTTGATGAATCTGTTTTTTCACATTTTCAAAAGTGCGCTCCAATGCTGAGAAAAATTCTTTTGTTTGCTCATAAACACCTTTTTTGTGCAGCGCATCCATTCTAAATGTAATATCATACATTTTACTGGCACCAACTGTTGCTGAAAGACCTTTTAGGGCATGTGTGTATTCTCTGATTTTATCATTCTGCTCATCGGCAAAAGCATCCTTCATGCTATCCATCAACCCCTGCGCTTCCTGCAGGAAAGTCATGTAAAGGTCTTCAACGATCTGCATATCGTTCTGGGTTTGTTGTTTCAGCGTTTCCAGGGTTTCCTGATCCAGATCGGGCAAATTCAGATCCAAAGAATCATCTGTTTGCTGTACATCTTTTTTGCTTTGCGATCTTTGATCTGAAGTTAAAGGAGTTTTGCTCTTCGGGGAGCGTTTTTCCATCCAGTAAATAATGCGATTATATAGCTCATGAGAACTGACGGGTTTTGTAACATAATCATCAAGACCTTTGCTCAGGTAATACTGAGCATCAACGTTCATCGCATTTGCGCTGACACCAATAACAGGGGGAGTATGGGCACCCAGACTGTGTTTTATTTTTTGCGTAGCAGTAATACCATCCATTACAGGCATTTGAATATCCATTAAAATGATATCATACTGATTTTCCTTACTCATATTGAGCGCTTTTTGCCCGTTCTCAGCAATGTCAACAGAACACCCGGCATTTTGAAGGATGATAGAGATCACTTTCTGATTTACGATCTTGTCCTCAGCATAAAGGATTTTTGCATTGATTTGGGGGATAAGATCTTTCTTTTCCATTTTTTGATCCGATGCATCGTCATCTTTTTGAGGAAATTTTCCTGCCGGAAATGAGAAAACAAATCTGCTACCTTTGGTATACTCCATATCCAGAAAGATATTTCCATTGAGAAACCCGGAAAGATTCTTACACACCGTAAGCCCCAGTCCTAATCCTTCATAAGTGCGCGAATCAGAGTACTCCTGTTGCGAAAAAAGATGAAATATTTTCTTTGCATTCTCTTTTTTGATTCCAATACCCGAATCCTGAACGACAACCTTAATTTCCCACTGTTGCTTATTCAGGTCATTTGCTTCAAAAAACACATCTATTCCACCTGTAAAAGTAAATTTCAATGCATTTGAAATCAGGTTTTTAATTACCTGTAATACTTTTTCTCTATCGCTGTAAAAGTGATCTGGAAAATTTTCCGGCAAATGAATGCGAAAAAAGATATCCTTCTCCTGCGCTTTCATTTTTGCTTTTACAAAAATATTGTCATTCACCAAATCATCAGTATCAATTTTCCCGGACATAAAAATAAGTTTCCCCTGCTCTATTTCACTTATATGTAGTAAATCATTGATAATTCCCAGTAAGGTATCGCCAGATTCCTTAATGGTTTGGGCATAGTCAGACTGGTTGTTGTCAAGCGAAGTACCCAGCAATATATCTGCCATTGAAATAATTCCGCTGAGCGGAGTTCTCATTTCATGACTGATATTGGCAAGAAACTGCCTTTTAATATCGAGTGATTTTTCCGACAGGATCAAATCCTGCTGAAGTTTTTCGTTTTCTTTTTGCCAGCTGATATCTGTGATGGCCACTACCCTCCTGTGCTCCTGATCTTTTTCACTCTGTCCGGCAATAAACGAATCGCGATACCATAAATTTCTGACATTGCCATGGGAGTTCAATATTCTGAATTCAGCGGAAAAAGAGCCATTCTGGCGTTTTTCATGTTTTTGCAACCCGGATACAAATTGTTTTTCATCTTCCGGATGCAGCAACCGGAGAAAAACATTTGGATTGTCGTATAAATCAGTTGTGGGAATTCCAAATATTTTCTCAAAAGAATCATTTACATATAAAATTTTATCCCGGGTGGCGAGCCATATCGCATCCTGGACATTCTCCGCCAGTTGTCTGAAATTTGTTTCACTCTTACTGATCAATTCTTTCAATGCAATAGATTTCTGCAAACTTTCACGCAACTCTCTTTCCTGAACGATCAGTTTTTCATTGGTTTTTACCAGATCGTGGTTTTTCTGTTCAATTTCTTTTTCCATCAACACCTGATCAGCACAAATTTTTATGGCATTGAAAAGTTTTTCGCGGTCGATCGGTTTCAGGATATATTGATTAATGCCAATATCGATACTTTGTATAAAATACTCCATATCGCTGTGAGCAGTAGTAAGTATGATCTTGGCATGAGGGTCTGTTTGCTTGATCCTTGATGACATGGATAATCCATCCATGACGGGCATCTTAATATCAGAGATAACGATATCGGGTTTATTTTCTTTGTAAAAATCCAAACCTTCTTTACCATTTTTCGCCAAAAATACATGCGCGTAGTGCCTGGACAGGATCTTGTGCAGGAACAAACGAACATCATCCTGATCTTCAACATATAAAATGGTAATACGCTCATTCTTTGTCATTCTGCTCTATTATTGAATTTGTGTGACAAAATTAGAAATAAATCCGATAAAGGTAAGTATACATTATGATAGTTTAATGAATGGGCTATTCTGAGAACTCTTTTACATCAATTTACATAACGCCATAATTCTGTAAAAACCTAATATCCATCATTCTACAACCTGACCATTTGTATATTTTCTGATGTAGAGGTTTTTGTACTGATCACATAAATCAACTAAAAAAACCAGGAGCACATAACAGGAGCAGATAAATTGTAAATTCCTGAAGTTTTTTACTGTCAGTTAACCTGTGTATTCCTGAAACCCATCTGGTGTCTTTAAAAGAATTACATTTTTATTGAGTTACGGAAATTTTTGGAGTTCACCAGGATAAAGGGTTCAAAGGACATAAGAATACATCGTATATCATTTTCCTGGAAAAACCCATTATCTGACCACCATAATCTTTTTGCTCATTATGTATTCATTTTCTGTATGTAGCGAAACGAGATAAGCGCCTGCAGGTAAAAAGTCAAGTTTCCTGAAAAAGTTTTCTGAATGTAGAGGCAAATCAATGGTTTTGATTGTATTGCCCATCAAATCATAAAAGGAAATGCCAGTTTTTTTCGATGACAAATCAGCAGGCATCCATAAGGTCAATTCATTTTTCCGGGAATCATATATCATGCTGGCATCATTATTCCTGTCAGGATCAATGGAGGTAAAAGGCATCACTTCTATTTTGGCATAAAAAGCAGGACTTTCGGCAAAACCATTGTGAACCACCACCGGTACACTAAGCGTACCGGTATAGTTTTCCTGAAAAATCAGTGTAGTATCATTCTGTACTTCATAGAAATAACCCTCATTCAGATAAAAAGTGAAATTTTCCGGATAATCAAAAAAAGGATCTTCCACAGTAAGAAAACCTGCAGAAAAATTGAGTGTATCTCCTTGATTTACCTCAATATCTGATTGACCTGTTATGATGGGTTCGGGCAGAGGTTTACTAAGGAGCTGAATTTCGTGACTCAACTCCACATCTTCATACAAAACAGTAAACAAAACATTCTCTGAACCGGTAAACAAACTATCGGTATTCTTTATCAACAGAGAAGTATGATCATATTTTTGAATATGGAAATTGGAATTGCTTTGCCAGTTTATTTCCAATTGATCGTCCTGAGGATTCCAGGAAAGAAAATCTTTAAAATCCACAATGGTATCCAGATGCTGATAAAAACTGATTTGATCGGGTGGCATAAAATAGTAGGATGGTTCATCCCTTAGTGCTTTGATGGTAAAATCATCAAAATAAAATCCTTCATGATTTACACTAACATCACTGACCAGTCTGAACTTCAGCCAAACCTCCTGTTCACCTGCCAAATGAGAAAGATCAACAAATTCTTTTTCCCAAAGCAACTGCGCCCCCTCATATACAGGTTGATTGAAATCCTGGTTTGAGCTGCCATTGGAAGTTAGTTCGCCTTCAAGAGGTACCCATGTTAATTTGCCATCCACAGAATATAAAAACTGCACATAATCCCATCCATCTTCAATATGAAAGCGGGTATAAAACCCGGCCCAGGCCAATGCATAATTACTCATATCAAGAGGCTCGGCAAGTGTAATTTCAGTGTTGGCATTATCGCCGTAATCAGAACCCGGACTATCAGCAATGGAGGCAGGAGAAGAATAGTATAGCTCATCTGAGATACCCCAGTCGCTGGTCTCCCAAAAAGAAAGATCGTCGCACGGATCAGCAAGAATTGTTTCTATCTGTCCGAAAAACTTGACAATGGTATCATTCCACTGCATCAATCCATTATCAACCGACACTACAAATCTGATCTCATCACCATTTTGGATATTTTCATCAAGATCAAGTTCAAAAGAAACATTTCGTGTTTCAAGTATTTCCATGTCGCTAAGGACAATTTCATCTCCGGCAGATGGCAGATTATCAGAAAGAGGTATCATTTGCAGGGTAAATTCAGCATTGGGTGAGTACCCGAGACTTGTGACCTCCATATCGACAGATGATTGATTAAGAAAAGAGATATAAGGGTCGGAAAGATCATCGACATGTGCAAAAGGCAAAGCCAGGCGTGCCAAAGCAAGGTTCATATGGGTATGTCCGGCACATATTTCTTCAATTCTGTTCATGGCTGGCCAAAAACCATCAGCAGGACTTCCGGCTTCAGGGGTGAATGAAAGCACCTTTTCTTTTGTTTCCTGCTCGCCATAAAACCAATCATCGGATCCACCATTGGCAAAATAGTTCAGTGTTTCATATACAGTTCCGTATTCATAATTATTTTCTAAGGTGAGATATCGGGCGTATTCCTGAAATATCTCTCCATCAGGAGTAAGTTCGTTGGTATATCCCCAGGGATAGATAAGCAGATCGCTGTATGTGTGATTATTAAGCGCAAGTGTGAAATCAATATTTTCAGCAAATTCCTGCAAAATTTGTGTTTCAGGTTCAGAGAATGGGCCGGTTCCGCGATAAACGGCAGAAGATGGATCAGGAGAAGACCCCATATTGTCGTATCCCCACATATGTCCAAAATTCCGGTTCAGGTCTACACCAATACTGCCATCGGCATTGATCCTTTTATTTTTCCGGTGCATACTGCCTCCGTCAGGATGAGTGGTTTCGCAATAAACATAACCATCGGGGTTTACAACAGGAATAAAGTACATTTCCGTGTTATCAACCAAATATTGTATTTCGGGATCCTGATCATAATTCTCGAGTAAATACCACATCTGGTAAAGCATTTGTTGCATGGAAGCAGGTTCACGGGCATGCGTGAGGGCGGTATAGAGCACTTTGGGTTTTTCCTGCATAACATCAGGTTGGTTTGAAATACGTACATAGTATACGGTTCTCCCTTCAATGGTCGTTATGTCACTAACGGGTTGTCTGTCAGAAACAAGACCCGGGAAAAGCGCCCTCATAGCATCCAGATCGTCGAGTACTTCAGCATAGGTATGAAAACCACCCATCGATCCCAGAAAAAAATTTTCAGGTGTTTGGTAAGGAAGTTCTGACTTACCGGATTTCATTTGCCGGTTAAGCGCATCTTTGTCAAACTCACGATTTCTGTTGCGATAAAAATCAGATACATCCTCGATAATAATTTCAAATGTAAAACCCGCCTCCGAAACGGACTGAAGTTCATTTTCAGAAAATTCACCCATTACATATACACCTTTTTTAACTTCGGCAAACTCAGAAGCAATCCCTGTTTCCAGCAGTTGCTCAATGGATTGTTCATGGAGAAAGATCTTTACACGATGATAATTCCCGGCATGAAGCAGGGGAATGAGAATAAAAATAAAAAATGCAGTCAACAGGATGCGCAGAGAGGAGAAATACAACATAAAAAAAAATTTATCAGACCCAAACATAACAATCATCAGAAAAATGCCATGCAAAAAAACTGCAAGGTATTAAATATTTTTCAATGATAAAAGTAAAATGGCAAACCTCTTTCAAACATAGAATACTTATCTTTGCAAATTATTTTAAACATGATAATCAGCAGAAAAACAAAAAAGAGTTATGTCGATTCAGATGAGTGAACAAGAGAAAATAAGACGCGAAGCGCTTCAGGAATTATACGATCTGGGCATCAACCCCTATCCTCCGGAAAAATTTGACATCAACACAACAGCAGAAACCATTACCAGAGAATTTCCTGACAACCAGGATCATTTTCAGGATGTTACCATAGCAGGCAGACTCATGGGACGCCGCATTATGGGCAGTGCTTCATTTGCAGAAATTCAGGATTCCACAGGCAGGATACAGATGTATTTCAACCGCGATGAGGTCTGCCCGGGAGAAGATAAGACCATGTACAATAAAGTTTTCAAGAAACTTCTTGATATTGGCGATATCATTGGTGTGCAAGGGTATGTTTTCATCACCAAAATGGGAGAGATCACCATCCATGTAAAATCTTTCAAAGTTTTATGCAAATCGCTGCGCCCTTTACCTGTTGTAAAGGAGAAAGAAGGTAAAATATATGATGCTTTTAAAGATCCGGAGCAAAGATACAGACAACGCTATCTTGATCTGATCGTAAATCCGGAGGTGCGCAACACTTTCAGGCAAAGGGCAAAACTCATTCAATCGATGCGTAATTTTTTGCTTGAAAAAGAATATCTCGAAGTGGAAACACCGATTTTGCAACCCATTTATGGGGGAGCAGCAGCCAAACCTTTTAAAACACATCACAATAAATTAAATACTACTTTGTACCTCCGAATTGCCAATGAATTATATCTGAAAAGGTTAATTGTAGGCGGTTATGATGGTGTTTTTGAATTCGCAAAAGACTTTCGCAACGAGGGTATGGGAAGATTCCACAATCCCGAATTCACACAAATGGAGCTATATGTTGCCTACAAAGACTACATCTGGATGATGGAACTGGTGGAAGAAATGGTAGAACGCATTGCCCAGGACCTGCATGGCGACACAAAAGTAAAAGTGGGTGAACATATCATCGACTTCCGGCGCCCCTGGAAACGTTTTACCATGTATGAAGCCATCCAACACTTTACTGGTGTGGATATTTCGGAAATGGATGAACAGCAAATGCGTCAGACAGCGAAAGATCTGGGTGTGGAAACCGATGAAAGCATGGGGCGTGGCAAGCTGATCGACGAGATTTTCGGTGAAAAATGCGAGTCGAAATTAATACAACCCACATTCATCACCGATTACCCCATAGAGATGTCTCCACTGGCAAAAAAACACCGCACAACGCCCGGTTTGGTTGAGCGCTTTGAGGCAGTTTGCAACGGAAAAGAGATATGTAATTCTTTTTCTGAGCTGAATGATCCGGTAGATCAACGCGCCCGCTTTGAAGAACAAATTGAACTGGGACGAAGAGGCGATCCTGAAGCCATGATCCTGGATGAGGATTTTTTGCGTGCTATAGATCACGGCATGCCACCCACAGCAGGACTGGGCATAGGCATTGACAGACTCTCGATGATCATGACCAACAGCAATTCCATTCAGGATGTATTGTTTTTCCCGCAGATGCGACCCGAAAAAGTAACTTCACCAGAGGCTGGCAACGAAGCATTTGCGCAAACAAAAATACCCGAAGTATGGATACCCGTTTTACTAAAGGCTGGATATACCGATCCCAAAGCGCTAACAGGGGTAAACCCCAATAAACTGTTCAATCAGTTGTGTGGTTTGAGAAAGAAATTGAAACTCGACACCCCGGCACCCAAAGCAGAAGATGTAAAATCGTGGATTGATGATCTGGAATAGCACAAAACATATGTTTTAACTGAAATATATTTTCACCAAAACTTTTCCGATATGCCCATTTTAGGTTCTGTTGTAAAAAATGCGATTGCCCTGAGAGGCAAATTGCCTTCTGTTTTCAAAGTTTCCAATCCTGGCATCACACAGGAAATAGTTTTAAGAAAGCTTCTGAAAAAATCAATGTATACTGCTTTTGGTGAGGAATATGGTTTTGATCAGATCCTGAAGAACTCAAACGTTGTGGAAGCATTTAAGCAAACAGTACCCACACAC
>CAYMLS010000060.1:0-20468 GCA_964390665.1 uncultured Bacteroidales bacterium
CAAAATCAAACAATAGTTTGTGCATTTGGTCTTCCCCTGTTTTTGAGTTGTTGAGATCAAGAATTTTGGAAAAAATACGGGCATCTTTTTGTTGTTCGTATTGGCGCAATATGATATGATAGAGCTCTTCGAGCATGGCAGAGGCATGCACTTCTCCGGGATAGATATGGATTCGGGGGTCGCTTTGTGCATTAAACCTGAAAACAAAATTTCGTACTGCGGTGAAATTGCTGAACACCACGCTGCCGTTTGTGGAAAAAAATGATGTATCGATATTGTATCGCCTGCGCATGTTGCGCTCCATATGGAATTCAAATTCGGGTTTGTAGGTATGCATATGTTGAGGTTTTTGGGTTTGTTGCTTATTTATTTTGATGAGACGATCATTGCTTTTTATAAGGCATAAATGCCAATTAGTAAAATCAAATATAAAAGTAATGAATTTTTATCAGTAGAATCAAGAGATGCACAATGGAAAAGTGCAAAAAAAAATCGGCCGGTAACCACTCCGGCCGATTCAATCCACAATTAAATAACCACAAAAACTAATACACTGTAAAAAACCAATAAAAACTATTGGTAATTTGCATGTTTGTTTGCCTGATAACAAAGGTATCGGTTTTTCAATATATGCACATCAAAAAAACGTTAATGCTTGTTAATTATGATGCTGTTTTTTGATTGCGTATAAATCTTGCCCCGAATCTAGCATCCTGTTTTCTTTCACTTTGCGTATTTATCATTGCTCATCATAAAGAAAACCACAGATGGAAAAGACAGATTCAAAATCAATACGCAAACATATGTAGTAAATTAAATAATGTTAAAATGAGATTTTCAGGCAGTACAGTTTGTATATTTACAATCTGTGCTGAAAATGGATAATTATTTGGTGTGAAAAAACATCCGTTTAGTCGAAAAATACTAATGTTAAGTGATGTGTTATTTTTAGAAAGAAGTTTTTGTTTTCTTGCACTGTATCTGTTTTATGATCTAAACAAATAACAGGAAAAGGTTATAAAAAAAATCTATAGTGCCGGATAAAGTAAATTTTATCATCATCGATTCGTTTGTTTTGCCGGCTTTCATAAATTATAGACAAACTGTTTTTGATAGGATTGGCGGACTGGCATCATTTCCAGAAATGAACGAAAGGCATTTTTCTAAGATTCTTCAATGCCTGATTATTGATGATGACAGGAAAACAAGATCTGCAAGGAAACAAATTTTGCTTTCAGATGTAATCTTAATCACATGCGATCATAATTTGATAACAATACCAGGATGAACCGAGCCATGACAAAAATTTTGACACTCACGCACATGATGATCATTCGCGGCATGGTAAAACATACAGTCAACTTTTTGGCAAGCTCTCTCGTTGGTAAAACGAGAACCGAATTAATCAAATAGTAACCAGGATGAAAAAAAATGTGATCATATTTGTTGTGGTGCTTATCACTTTATCTTTATTAGGTTTGGTGGGCATACAGCTGTATTGGATCAGTAATGCCTTTATCCTGAAGGAATCAAACTTTAACCGCGATGTAAGCGAGGCATTAACATCAGCCATTTACAAGTACAATAAAATAGAGATGGCAGGAATCTTCTTTCAGGAGTATGAGCAGGATGAACAGCTCAATTTATTTTTTAATAAACTGGACTCCCTTAATCATGCCCATTATAAGAAAATAACGGATGAAATTGATTCTACAGAATTTTTGTCAGATACGCTCGCCTCTTATAACGAACCCTATGGTTTGCCCAATTTGGATCCTTTTACAGGAGTGCCAAACGATGAAAATGGTAATGCACCCCGCTTTTTTAATGACCAGCAGGGTGGATATGCCAACCGTGAAAATTTTACCGGTAATTCAGAGAATCTTTACTGGGAATTTTTCCAGCGTAGCAAAATCATCAATGATCTGTTTGATGAACTGTTTTCGGCGCAGCAAAATCTCAAACCGGCGCTACAGCAAAATGTTTCTATTCTGGATTCACTCATCCAGGCGGAAATGGAGCGTTCTGGCATTCGCACCAATTACGAATTTGGTGTTTATGACCCGGTATACAATACGCTGATCTCCGAAAAAACCGGCCAATATTCCGAGGAATTATTGCAGACGGAATATGCCTACAGCCTTTTCCCCAACGATGTTTTTCGCAGTCCGGAGTTTCTGCTGATCTATTTCCCCAACCAGCAAACTTATTTGCTTACACAAATGAATATCATGACCATTGTTTCAGGGATTTTTATTTTGGTCATCATTTCATCATTTACCTACACAATCATTACCATCATAAGGCAGAAACAATTATCTTTGATGAAAAATGATTTTATTAACAATAT
The DNA here is from genome assembly GCA_964390665.1 of uncultured Bacteroidales bacterium. Lineage (GTDB taxonomy): Bacteria > Bacteroidota > Bacteroidia > Bacteroidales > UBA7960 > SKVR01. The sequence continues at coordinate 2,351 of CAYMLS010000060.1, forward strand.
GACGCACGAGTTGAAAACCCCTATTTCTACTATATCTCTGGCATGTCAGGCACTTAGAGACAAAGACGTGCAGAAATCAGAAAATTTATATCAAAATTATATTAATGTAATTAATGAAGAAAATGATCGTTTAGGTTTAATGACCCAAAGAGTTTTGCAAACTGCTCAGCTGGAAAAAGGTAAATTGCATCTGAATAAATCAGGTTTTAACCTGCATGATGTGATAGAAGATGCCATGCGAAAGATTGATCTGCAGTTACGTTCGCGTCACGGATCCATCGAAAAACATTTAAAAGCAGAATTCAGTTTTTTGGAAGCTGATAAGTTTCACTTAACCAATGTTATATTTAATTTGCTGGATAATGCCATTAAATATTCGGATGATTTTCCGAAAATTACAATATTTACTGAAAATGTGAACAATGGGATACTTATACATGTTGAAGATAATGGAATAGGTATTAGCAAAATAAATCAAAAAAAAATATTTGATAATTTATACCGGATTTCTACCGGAAATGTACATAATGTTAAAGGTTTCGGATTAGGTTTGAGTTATGTAAAAGCTATTGCAGAACTTCATGGAGGATACGTGAAACTGCAAAGTGAATTAAAAAAAGGATCCACGTTTTCCGTTTTTATACCATTTGGGTTTAACTAGGTCCTTTTCAAAATTTTATCAATTATCATAAGATTTTATCAATATGGAGAAAAAGAAAATTAAAATTTTACTGGCAGAGGATGATCCCAACCTGGGAACCATCCTGAAAGCTTACCTGGAGGCGAAAGGTTTTCCTGTAAAGCTGGCAGTCAATGGCGTTGAAGCCTATAAAATGTTTTTGAAAGAATCGTTTGACTTTTGCATCTTTGACGTTATGATGCCCGAAAAAGACGGTTTCTCATTGGCAAAAGATATCAGAAAAGTTGACAAAAAAGTTCCTATTCTGTTTCTTACCGCCAAAACAATGCAGGAAGATATCATCGAAGGGCTCAAGATCGGAGCAGATGATTATCTGACCAAACCTTTCAGCATGGAAGAGCTATTGCTTCGTATCAATGCTATTCTCAGACGTGCCAATCTGGATGACGCATCCCAGTCGCACAAAACTTTCTTCCATATTGGAAACTATACATTTGATTTTGCCCGTCAGATACTCAGTTTTAAAGGCGACGACCAGAAACTTACCTCCAAGGAGGCTCAGCTACTGAAAATGTTATGCGACTTCACCAACGAAGTTCTTGACCGTTCGCTGGCACTCAAAAAAATATGGTTAGACGATAATTACTTCAATGCCAGAAGCATGGATGTGTACATTGCCAAGTTAAGAAAATATCTGAAAAAGGATCCCAATGTTGAACTTCTCAATGTTCACGGCAAAGGATTTAAACTGGTGGTGAACGAATCTTCCCAGGGACAGCAAAATTCTATAGAAGAATAACCTGCCACACTGGTATATATTTTATCCTCCGGTCAAATAATATCATCTCATCTTTATCAAACAGGTGGGATGATATTTTATTTTCAGGAGGGTCGGTAAATCGTCGCAAACCCTCTGTATACTCTTCATTTCCGTTATCGCGGATAGGATCTATTCCATAATTTCTTTCGGCATGTACCCGGTTTCAACACGGGATGTTTTAATGCTGTGATAAACGCTTTAGGGCATACGCCCTCCCAACACCGCGGTCTTTTTCAGACTTTCCACATTTCCCTGGTCGTCGAATATCTCCATATAAACAACGTAGATGCCGATGTTGGCTTTTAAATTTTCTTCAGTGGTGCCATCCCAGATCAATACACCCTCTGTTGCCAACAGAATGTTTCTTTCCAGTATTTTCACCAATCGTCCACGTGTATCATAAATACTTACATGTGCAGTAAAACCAGGTTTTGTCATTTTATAAGAAATGTTCAGTACATCGTTATGTCCGTCATTGTCGGGCGAAAAGATATCCGGATAGATCTCCAGTTTGGCATTTTGAGAGCTGAGTTTACTGGTAAACTGAGAATTCTGAAAGGCAGGCGTTCCAAAACCTACACTATGTGATGCCGATAACCAGTTTGACGGCTCATTGCCAGGCAATTCGAAATTGATTCTTTCCAGTGCCACCCCTTTGGGATCGGTGAGCAGGGCATAATGCATCTCTTCTTTATATTCGATCCTTTCCTGGATTTGTCTTCCTTTGGAGGAAAGGATCAGCACACCTCCACTGTTTGTCATAGAGGGAAGGTCGGTTTGTAAAAACCCTCTTCTGTTTTGGGTCATATAAAGGTTCAACACAGCGCTGGTATCGGGAGTGAGCAACCGGTATTCGCCGGGAAAAAACAGGTGACTATCTGCACTGATCTCCCTGATGCTTTCCATCTCTCCCGTAAGCGGATCTTCTGAGGCAAGAATGTACCGTTGCAGATCTGTAATGTTTGGTGAACGGTTATACAGTTCCACATATCGTTCACCATTTTGTTGGGGGTTGAAAAGAATTTCATTGATGACCATTCCAGCACTATCTGGCTCCTCGGGAATGCCCCACCGGACAGTACCTGGCGACAATGCGTTTCCTGCACAGTCTGTCAGTTGTGCATTAGCGGACACCTGATAGATGGTTCCTTCCGCAGCTGGTTCAGGCAGGGTAAGGAGTACCTTCTTAAAGTTATCGGGCAATAGTGTAACATCCACAGGTATTCCCATTCCCTGGTCGATATTGTAATTTTCCGGTTCAGTGAGGGTTTGGATATCCATGGTCTCATCAAAATACAGGATCAACTGGTCGGGCGACACGTATCCCGACCTGAGAAGGATGGGCGCTTTTTCATCAGGGTTTTGGGCATACACCGAATTTTGCCTGCCGGGGGTGCCGCCCGTGCTGCTTTTGCTGGATGTCCAGTTTTCACCTTCGCCGCAGTAGTTCCAGGGGTCGATCTTTTCCAGCGCCCATCCTCCTTCTTGTTTGGAATCATCACCGTACCAGGAATTGTCGTATTCCACCCAGGCAATGTTTTTTCCCCCGGGGTCAGAAAGGACCAGTCTTTGACCACCGAGGGTCAGAAATGTGGAAGATAACCCCGGTACCCCGTGAACATTTGGAAAATCCTTTAAAGCAGGAGCACCTTCTTCTGTGGTAATAATGGCATAATCAAGAGGAGGGAGGTAGATAAAAGGCAATGTCCTGTCGGTAGTTCCATGGGTAAGGGTCCAGTTGAGCAAAACAACCGGAAATTCAGATGTATTGAATAATTCGATGTATTTTATTTCAGGCAATTCTACCGGTGGCGAAGGGTCGGCCATCAATTCATTAAACACCACATCAAATTGTTCTGGTTTCCTGCCCGTAAACAATACTGAACTGTTTTCTACCGGGTTTCCCGCACAGTCTGTAACGTTGGTATTCAGGTTGATCTGGTAAACCTCATCGGGCAGGGCAGGAGAACCCAGGGTAAGTGTTGCCTGTTGCAGGTAAGGTTCTATAGTACTCACAGACAAAGGGGAGTTCAGTCCGTTATTCAACGTGTAGTTTTCAGGATTCAGCAACGTTTCCCTGTCCATGGTTTCATTGAAAAACAGGGTTACCTGGAATTCATTTTCGTATACTGCCCCCAGTAGTTTGGGAGGGGTAATGTCAGTGTTTTCATCATTTACCGAATTGACAGTGCCTGGAGTTCCTCCCGAAGGGTCTTTGGATACTTGCCAGTTGCTCTGTTGACCACAAAAGTTCAGGGGATCGGTTTTTTCGATCGACCAGCCTCCGTCAGTCTTTTCAGGATCATTGATCCAGTTATCGGAATAGCGCACCCATGAAATGATCTGAAAATCCTGATCGTACAGAATCAATGTGTTTCCTGCATTGGTAAGTGCTGTAGCAGACAGGGAAGGCACGCCTGCCACCTGACCAAATGCTTCAAATTCTGGTGCTGCTGAGGTGGTGGTAAGGATCAGGTATTCTCCCGGAGGTATGATCACTTCAGGCAATTCGCGTTGTGTAGTGCCATGTTGCAGATTCCATCCTTTCAGGTTGACGGGGAAAGGAGACGTATTAAAAAGTTCAATGTATTCGTGAGGTGGCAAACCGGCCTGGGGCGTTGGGTCAGACATCAGTTCGTTGAACACCACATCGAAAGGTACAGGTACATACCAAACAAACCCTGTCGTTGCAGAGGAGAGGATATTTCCGGTAAAATCACTGATGTTTTGTACGGTGATTTCATACGATGTGCCACTTACAAATTCACTGTCAAAGGTGAGTATCACTTTATCGGGTTGATCTTCAGGACGCAGTGCCGATAGGGGTTGTCCAATTCCCTGGTCAGCAAAATAATGCGCCGTGTTCTCCGCCGAAGTTTGCCCCACGGGTTCGGAGAATGATATTTCCAGGGTATTGTTGTTTTGTGGCACTACCTGCACCAATTCCGGCGGCGTTTCGTCCACAATGATTTCACCTGCATAAACATCATCCAGATAGAATCTGCTGGCGTTGGAAACAGTATACCGGCAAACCCATCCGAACCATTGTGTGACATCATGGTTGCTGTCAGTGGTGGTTCCCTGAGGGAGGAAGAGTTCCCCTCCCTTGGGGTCAGCAAAAAACTCCCATGTTCCCTGGTTGTCACGGGTTACTTTTATCCTTACCCTGTTGCTGGAACCGCTGACGATCTCATCGTTTCCCACCATGATCTCTTCTGTATCGCTGCCAGTCTGCCGGTAAAAGTAGAGTCTTTTGTTTCCGGTGCCTGTTTTTCCGAGTTGTATGAAATATCCGTTGAGTGGTGCGAGCAGATCCTGCGAGTCGCTCACCAGGTATATACGGGGATGATTATTGTCGCTGGGCGTAAAAGCGAGTCGTATCCAAAACTCCCATTGTGTTTGCTCCACCAGCGTGGAGGGTGTCGACAGGTAGGCTTCCCCAGGTTGAGAATCCGTTAGCCGCAATTTTTGGTCTTCTATTGTAAAGAGGGTCGTATTTCCACTCCAGGCAGGATCGGAAGTGAAATCGCCATCGCTGAAATCTTCGTTGATCTGTGCAAAAACAGAGATCGCAAAAAAGCAGAGAATAAAAGAAATGGTCGTTCTGATCATGGAAGAATTGTTTTTGTAGGGTTAAATATAGTATTTTTGTGGGAAATTGGGACTGTTTAAGGATGAACGGAATCTCAAAAAAGTCAATTTGCAAAATACGGGTTTTCGGAATTAACCCATAGATTTAATCTCAAATAATTTAAATATGATGAAGCTTGCATTGGTAGGCGCCACAGGACTTGTGGGGCAAAAAATGATAGAAGTGCTGGAAGAGTTTGACTTTCCGGCAGATGCGTTTTACCCTGCGGCATCGCAGCGTTCTGTTGGTAAAAAGGTTGTATTCAAAGGAAAAGAATATCGTGTATGCAGTTTGGAAGAGGCATTGGCAGAAAAGCCTGACCTGGCACTTTTTTCGGCAGGTGCTTCTGTATCGGGGACCTGGGCACCGCGTTTTGCCGATGCCGGTACTTATGTGATCGACAATTCGTCTGCCTGGCGCATGGAACCCGATATACCCCTTGTGGTGCCAGAAGTGAATGCTCATGTCATGTCGGAGCAAACCCGTATCATCGCCAATCCCAATTGCAGCACCATTCAAATGGTTGTTGCCCTCAACCCGCTGCACAGGAAATATGGCATCCGTCGCCTGGTTATAGCAACCTATCAGTCGGTAACAGGTACGGGTGTAAAAGCAGTACAACAGATGGAGGATGAACGAAACGGCATAAAGGGTCAGAAAGTTTATCCCCATCCCATTGATATGAATTGCTTTCCGCATGGAGGTGATTTTCTGGAAAACGGATACAGCAGCGAAGAGATGAAACTGGTGAATGAAACCCGCAAGATCTTAGGCGACGAATCATTGCAGATCACTTCCACCGTGGTTCGTATTCCCGTAAAAGGGGGGCACAGTGAAGCGGTGAACGTAGAATTTCACCATGATTTCGACCTGAAAGAGTTGAAAGATCTCCTTGCTGCCAGCCCTGGCATCGTGATACAGGATGATCCCAGCCAATCCCTCTATCCGATGCCCCTTTTCGCCGAAGGAAAAAATGAGGTATTCGTTGGTCGGTTGCGTCGCGACCTTTCACAACCCAAAACCCTTGATATGTGGGTGGTGGCGGATAACCTGCGCAAGGGTGCCGCCACCAATGCGGTGCAGATCGCTTTGTTGCTGGTGAAAAAATAAAACAGACCGCCACACTTGCGTATTTTGATGCCAAACTATCCGATCAGAGAAAGGAAAAAACGCTGGTTCTATGGATCTGTCAGATGCCCGGATGATTCCTTTTCAGAGATTTACCGAACAGAAACCTTTTGGATTCAGAGGCAACTAAAGTTGGTCTGCAATGCTTTTTTACCTAAATTTGCACCTGTTTTTCAGTTCCATAAAATATTAAATGCAGGGACGAGAAAGCATTCAAAAAGCCTTTTTATGACTTCGATAAAAAACAACCAGAACAACATTCATCCTGATTTCAGGATTCTGATGGGTAGAAAAGAAAAAGAAGTTTTTCTGCGACAGCATGCACGCGTGATCTGGATGACCGGGCTGAGTGGTGCAGGGAAAAGTACCATCGCCTCCAACATCGAAAACAAACTTTACCACGAAGGTTTTCTTACACAGGTGCTCGACGGCGATAATGTTCGCAATGGCATCAATAACAACCTGGGGTTTTCCGAAGATGACAGGTATGAAAATATCCGTCGTATTGCAGAAGTTTCGCGGTTGTTTCTCAACTGCGGAATCATCTGTATCAACAGTTTTATCAGTCCTACCCGAAAGATCCGCCAGATCGCCTACGACATCATTGGCAGGGAAAACATGATAGAGATCTATGTAAACGCACCATTGCCTGTTTGTGAAAAACGCGACGTTAAAGGGTTGTACAAAAAGGCCCGGGCCGGCAAGATCAGGCAGTTTACGGGTATCGACAGCCCCTTTGAACCGCCGGTGAATCCTGATGTTGTATTACATACAGATCAGCAATCCATTGATGAATCCATTGCCCAATGCATGCAGTATATTCTGCCTGTTATCCGCATGAATGAAAAATCTACGGGAACCGCCTGATGACCCAATGGCATGGTCTTTAATCATATGTAAATTTAAAAGAAAAATTATATGTCCAATCATGATTCGTATACGCTGACGCACCTTCGGGAATTGGAATCCGAAAGTATTCATATCATCCGCGAGGTGGCTTCAGAATTTGAAAAACCGGTGATGCTCTACAGCGTTGGAAAAGACTCCAGCGTGATGGTTCGCCTGGCAGAAAAAGCTTTTTATCCCGGCAAAGTACCTTTTCCGTTGATGCATATCGATAGCAAATGGAAATTCAGGGAGATGATCGCCTTTCGCGACAACTACGCCCGTGAAAAGGGATGGGATCTGATCGTTCATTCCAATAAAAAAGCGTTTGAAGAGGGTGTGGGTCCGTTTACGCACAGTAGTGCTGTACATACCGACATCATGAAAACACAGGCACTGCTGGAAGGGTTGAACCTTTATAAGTTTGATGCTGCTTTTGGCGGAGCACGTCGCGACGAAGAGAAAAGCCGCGCCAAAGAGCGTATTTTCAGTTTCAGAGATGAATACCATCAGTGGGATCCGAAAAACCAGCGTCCGGAATTGTGGGATATTTTCAATACTAAAGTACATAAAGGTGAATCGATCCGCGTTTTCCCTCTTAGCAACTGGACGGAACTGGACATATGGCAGTACATTCGTCTGGAGAAAATACCCATTGTACCTTTGTATTTTGCAAAGGAAAGGCCGGTGGTGGAATTTAACGGTGCCCTGGTGATGGTGGATGATGAGCGCATGCCTAAAGAGTTGGCAGACAAAGCGCAGATGAAGAAAGTCCGTTTCCGGACACTTGGCTGTTACCCACTTACCGGCGCTGTGGAATCGGAGGCCGACTCCATCGAAAAGATCGTGGAGGAGATCATGACCACCAAAAAATCGGAACGCACTACCAGGGTGATCGATTTCGATCAGGAAGCAAGTATGGAACAGAAAAAAATGGAGGGATATTTTTGATATGAGCGAAACATCCATAGACATCATCAAGTTTCTTGATCAGGATGAAAACAAAGACCTGATGCGCCTGCTTACCGCAGGTTCTGTTGACGATGGCAAATCAACCCTTATCGGGCGTTTGTTGTTCGACAGTAAAAAAGTTTACGAAGATCACCTGGATGCACTGGAACGGGATAGCAAACGCCACGGACACGCCGGTGAGTTTACCGATTATGCACTGCTGTTAGACGGTCTGAAAGCAGAACGCGAACAGGGGATCACCATTGATGTGGCATACCGCTATTTCTCCACCAACAAAAGAAAATTTATCATTGCTGATACGCCCGGGCACGAGCAGTATACCCGTAACATGGTAACAGGTGGCAGCACAGCCAATCTGGCGATCATCCTCATAGATGCTACCAAAGGGGTGATCACACAAACCCGCCGGCATACCTTCCTGGTTTCTTTGCTGGGCATCAAGCATGTGGTGCTGGCCGTGAACAAGATGGATCTGGTGGATTATAAAGAGAGTGTTTTTGAAAAGATTTGCTCTGATTACCGAAAGTTCATCAGCAAGATCAACATCCCCGATGTGAATTTTATCCCCCTCTCTGCGCTCCATGGACACAACGTTGTGGACAAAACAGACAAGATGCCATGGTACCATGGAAAAAGTTTGCTGGAATTTTTGGAGACAGTACATGTGGCCGCCGACCGCAATTTTGAGGATTTCCGCTTTTCCATACAGTACGTGCTGCGTCCCGATCGTGAATTCCGTGGCTTCAGTGGCAAGATCGCCTCAGGTATCATCCGCAAAGGTGATACGGTGATGGCACTCCCTTCACGAAAAACGAGCAAAGTAAAGCAGATCGTCACTTACGACGGGGAACTGGACGAGGCCTTCCCCCCAATGTCCGTCACCCTTACACTTGATGACGAGATAGATATATCACGGGGAGACATGCTTGTAAAACCCGATGATATACCCAAGATACAGCGTCAGTTTGAAGCGATGATGGTATGGATGGACGAAAAACCCATGGATCCGCATACGCAGTACATCCTGAAGCATAATACCCGCAGTACCCGTGGGCGTATCGATCAGATACTTTATAAAACAGATGTGAACACACTGGAAAAACAACCCGTTGAGTTTTTTCAGCTCAATGAGATCGGCAGGGTGGTCATTACCACGATCAAGCCCATTTTCTTCGATACTTATGCCCGCAACAGTCAGGCGGGTTCTTTTATTCTTATCGACCCGGTAACTTACAACACCATTGCTGTGGGGATGATGATAGAAAAATTGCGTCAGGAAGGGATGCCTGCCCGTATCACCGATATGGACCGCACCCGCACCGACCGCAATTTTATCAGCGAAGAGGATTACATCTCGCGCTACCATCAGAAAGGGCATACGATCTGGATCACCGGTCTGCCGGGCAGCGGCAAGACAGAGCTGGCGCATGCCCTGAAATCACAACTTTTTAACCAGGGCGCCACAGTCGTGTTGCTGGAGGGTGGTACAGTACGTTCCGGACTGTCGCACGAACTTGATTTTTCACCCGCTGACCGTGCCGAGCATCTCCGAAGGGTGGCACACGTGTGCCGGATGCTGAACAGCCAGGGTATTATTACTGTATGCTCTTTCATTTCACCGCTCGACAGCATACGCAAGCAGGTAACCGAGATCATCGGTCCCGAAAGGTTTCATATGGTGTATATGGATGTGGATATAGATTTTTGCAAACAACATCGTCCTGAATTTTACAAAAAGGCCGAAGAGCAAAAGATCCAGAACATTCCCGGCATCGACATGCATTTCGATGTCCCATCAGAACCCGCCCTTAGCATTGGCGCACTTCCCGTAACCGATCAAACAGAAATGATCATTGACTATATGGAGAAGAAGGGCGTTTTCCCGGTATAGATCACTTTTTTGTTCCCCGGGTGCGTAATTTGCTGCGCTTGTTTATTTATTTACGCTTTGTTTTACATGTTTCACGTCATATGTTGGTCATATGCGATGCCAGTATTGTATGATGATTATTGGTTAAGGATTGGTGATTGGTTTAAACTTGTTTCTCTGCCCGGCAGCAAATGATTTATCCCAGCAAACATGTAAAATTGAATCATGAGACCAACCCCTTAAGTTCCAACCCCACCAACTACCCGTGTGGGTTTACTGTATCATTAATTGCATTTAAAATATTGATTAACAGATATTTACAATCAATCCTACCCCTGTTACCTGTCATTTTTCCTTTTTGTTTTTTTTACTTCAGAAGTTCGTTTACAACCAGATTTGTGTCGTTCACCAATAAAATTTTGCGGCACATCGAAAATGTTGCAGTTTTGCCATGTGATTATGACAAACGAACAATATGATCACACAAACAAATAAATTATTCACACAAATTATTTTTCAATTTACCTCCCCACGAGGTTTTACTACAAATTAATTATTTAATAAACATTTAAAACAAAAAAATTATGAAAAAGGTAATTGCAATTTTTGGAGCACTGGCAATTTCTGCCAGCATGAGTTTTGCTCAGAATAACTCCAATACAACATCCCAGTCTGGGAACAACAATGAAGCAGAAGCTTTGCAAACAGGTATGGAAAATGAAGGTACCATTACTCAATCAGGTGATGGAAACGATGCTCTTCTAAAGCAAGGAGACTTTGGTCATGACAATGTACAATCTAACTATGCTGAAGGTACTATTGATCAAACCGGTAATGATAATAATGCTGAGGTAAAGCAACGTCAGGGTTCTTCAAGTGGAACTGCTGTAAGCATACACTCTGTTGAACAGGTTGGACACAGAAACACAGGTCTTCTTACAACCTATAACGGTGGTAATACTGGTAATGTAGAACAACAAGGTGATGATAACTATGCGAGAGGAAGACAGGCAAATGGTCCTGATCATGATGTAAAAATTTATCAGCAGGGTAATGAGAATGAAGCTGATGTATGGCAAAGTTCCGGATCAAATAACAAAGCCCAAATCATGCAAGGTGGTGACATTGGTGGCGATATCGATAACAATAATGGTGTTGCGCGCATAGAACAAAGAGGTTCTGACAATGATGCTACAATTCAGCAACGCCAGGGATGGAACGGTGGAACATCTGTAAGTGACCACAGTATTGACCAATCCGGAGACAATAACATGGCTGTTTTCACTACTTTTAATGGAGGAAACACTGGAACAATTGATCAGGATGGCGATAACAACTGGGCAAGCGGACGTCAATCTGTAGGATCTGATAATAATATTGATATTGTGCAGGAGGGATTAAATAACTATGCCAAAGTTGAACAAATTAATAGTGCAAGTTCATCTGCTCTGATAACTCAAATCGGAGATGATAATACAGCGGACGTAGATCAAACAGGTACCTCTAACTCAGTTTTGATCGAACAAGGTGTATATGGTGGATCTGAGAGAAGTGTTGCGGAATTTGTACAAAACGGAGAAAACAACTACTTTGAAGCAAAAATGGTTCGTTCTTTTGACAACACAGTTACTGGTAACCAACTTGGCGATAATAACTACTACCGTGTAAGTTTAAGAGGAAGCGACCATAATGTATCCATGAATATGGAAGGTGATGCAAACAGAGGATCATGGACAATAGCTCCTCTTGATGAATGGCCTGATCAACCAGAAGATAATGAACTCACTATTAATGTTGAAGGCGATAACAACATTACAACTGGTATAATCAATGGAGACCGTAATGAGGTTACATTAGTTCAGGAGGGAAATGACAACATGATCGGCACCAAATGGTTTGAATTGGACGGTGTTGATATTTCCGGACATGACAATAGTGTTTCTGTAAGTCAGTATTCTGATGGAAACCAATCATTGAATACAGTAGTTGGAAATAACAATACCATAAATGTAGTACAGCAGTAATTATTTATTTTACAAAATAAGGATGATAAAAATTCCCGCAGATCTCAGTGTCTGCGGGAATTTGCTATCAATAATTAATTAACATTTAAATGAAACCCCTATGTTATACAAAATTATTCATCTCCTGGTTATGATGATGCTCATCTTACCTCTTTGGGCACAAAACAGTGATGGTGATAAAGAAATGGAAGAGGTAGCAGAACTCAACCAACTGGGGTTGATCCAATCGGAAGAGGTGATGGGTGCTGAGCAGAAAAGACAGCATCAGGCACTCCATCAACATGACCACGCCAGTTTATTTCCTTCAGGAATTCCTGAGATCGGCAATGTGTCATCCATGATCCAGAAAGGGAATAATAACGATGCTTCTCTCCTGCAAAGCGGGAACGGAAATAATTTCGGACTGCTGCAGGATGGAAATAAAAACTCCTATTCAGGAACCCTTTCGGGGGAAGACAATCTGATCAGGGTCATCCAAAGTGGCAACCACAATTCGGTTGTACAGCAACTGGAGGGCAATCAGATGAACCTCGAAGTGTTGCAGGAAGGCAACAATCATGAGTTCATTCAAACAGAAAATGCAGGCAACTCACCTGCTTACCAGGTCCACCAGCAAGGCAACAGTGGTATGAAGGTGATCGTAAAACACGAAAAAGTTTGGTAAGATTCTGATTGATCTTTACCAGCAGATTTGAATTCCAACTTCGCCTGGGATATCTTTCACATGATAAACAATTTCATGCAAAGGGTATGCGCCAGGCGAAGTTTTTTTTTGCATCCGCGCCTTTTTTTTCGGTTGACACCCGTGATGATTTACATGGCATTTCTTCATGTTGTTTACATTCACTTTCGGGTTGTTCACCAATTAAATTTATAATCCCCATAAAGTTCTATTAAATTTGATAATAAATCGACAAACAATTTAAGTTGTTCTTTATAAAATTATTGGTATTGCCCATGTTCTTTTGATGCACCGAACCCTGAAATGACCCTTGAAGCATTTACGGACGATTATACAATGTATCAGGTTATATTCAAAAATCATGATGGGTATGAAACCCAAAACTTTTCCCCTAAAACTGTAAACCTATGAAAACAATCATTTCTTCTTTATTCACTGCTCTTTTGATATTTGTTTTTTCAAGCATCAATGCATTCAATCCTGAAAAAAACTTATCAAAAACATCCGCTTCGATAGAATTCAGTAAATCAGAGAACGGATATATTACTTTTAAAGGTATTCTTCTTTCTCAGGAAGCACAGTCCAAAGAATTCAACTACCGTTTGACGTCAATTCGCAGCGGACAATCAGGATCAAGCAAAAGTAACCAGGCGGGAAAAGTGGATGCGCTGCCCGGTCAGAAAATCACATTATCGCAGTTCTCTACCCTGATAGACCCCAACGATCAGTGGGAGATCATTCTGGGAGTATATGAAAAAGAACGCCTGGTAAGTACTGATACGTTAAGGCATGTAAACATGAAATAAGTTTTGCATCCATACTCCTTACCAAATGTGCAGGTGCATTGGAAAACTCCATGCATATCAAAGGGGTTCACCATCTGATAAATCATTTACTCTCTTCATATCTTCATATCCTCCGGTTCGATCTGATCTTTCGAAACCGGGGGATTTTTATTTTTCCACAACAAGGTTTTGATCTGGTTATAATTTGATTCATTCGGTTCTCGTTTTTTCAACGGGATATCTCGCCATCTAATCATCCGCGTGTGTGTCAAAATGTTTGTCATTGCCGGGTTCATCATATTACCGCTGCGCTGCAGCTGGGTCGTATTGTTGTATCGATGTTTGCTACCCATATTTACGCTGCGCTGCAGCTTAGGGAAAGCGGCAGCGCCGCGATCATATGGGTAGGAATTAAGCACCAGAATGATCATGAGCGCCGTAGGTGCGGTGATATGAGATTTTAGTGAATTATTTTGGTTCATCTGGTTATAATTTGATTCATTCGGTTCTCGTTTTTTCAACGAGACAAAAAAAAATTTTTGTCATGGACCGGTTCATACATTCCCTCTTGCGTCAATCATGTTATGATGAGCTGAATTATCGGGAAACCAGAAATACACCAAAGAATTTAAGATAGTAAAAACTATTCTGAGGGGAAAACATGTTAAAAATGCGGGAAACAGAATAAAATATTTATTTTTGCAGGGTAAACCCTTATTGATTTTTTACGTAAAACAATCCATAAAATCCGAAACAGTTTTTCATCTATGCCTGTAAACCAACACATATTCAGAATACTGATCCTGCTTTTCTGTGTCTTCATGGCCCAAAAAGTTATTTCTCAGGAGATTATAAAACCACCAGAGGAAGAAGCTGAAAAGCAAAGTCTCACGGATGGTGTGGAGTTTATGAGTTTTGTTTTTGACGAAACCATCACCAAAATTGGTGCTGATTTTTTCAGGATGTTCAACAGAGATTGGGAAAATCCTACGGATGTAAAAGGTGTTTCCTTGTACATCAAGGAAAAGCCACGTCCTGGCATGGGTGCAATGTTGATGATAGAAGCAGACAATCGGGTGATTTTCCAGACTTTTGTAAGACCCAATCAGGAGCAACTGAGGCAAGCTGTAAAATCGGCATTGCAAAGGGTTGAGTCGTATTTTATTAATTACGAGGTTATACAAAAACAGTTGGGAAGTGAGGATTTTAGTGGCACGGGTTTGTTTTGACAGGATCATTTCGCCTACTTTTGTTGATAACTTTTACTTGTTAAAAAAAATATATTAAACCTTTGATACATATGAAGAAAATAATTTTAGCATTCATTGTTATAGGATTTACAGCAGTATCCGGTGCTCAGGCACAGGATTTTGTATACCAACCCATCAATTCTGCTTTTGGTGGAAATTACTTAAACTATCAGTGGCTTTTGAGTTCGGCGCAAGTTCAAAATCCTTATGAAGAGGCCGGTACTGATCGTCCTGACCGTGATCCTTTGGCAGAATTTGAAGAAGGTTTGAATCGCCAGATCCTGAGTCAACTCTCGCGGGAGTTGTACCGGAATTATTTCGGCGAAGGACTCTCTGAAGGACAATATACCATGGGAAGCTATGAAATACAGGTGGCACCCGGGGCCGATGGTCTGGAAGTAGTGATCTTCGATACCGATACCGGCGACAGAACTACCGTTATCGTGCCTTACTTTTAAGGAAATAACCGGAATGTAAGGAATGTAAGGTAACATCAGGGTAATTCAAATACCAGTATTTTTTTTCATGCCCTCAGAAAATTTTCCCATGGCATGAACCTGGGAAATTAGCGTTATCAAATAAAGAATCAGGTTTCTTTTGAAAGATTCTTTTTTTCGGATCGAATCTGAATTATCAGCACCATTTCAATTATCTCCCTGTTTTTTAATAAAGAAGGGAAAAGTAAAACTAAAAATCAGAACACAAAATAGATGTATAAACTTTTTTTGCGGATGCGAAAGTCGTCGGGATTGCTTTTCATCATCCTGGCATTTTTGATCAGTTCATGTACCACCACCTTCAGGCATCCGTTCAAGCCTACACCCGCCCGTATTGGCGAATTTTCAGACGTACACAAAAAAGAGTTGAGCAAATTACCCCAACCGGATGAAAAGGTTTTTGCCGCCGTGTATAACTTCCGTGATCAGACGGGGCAATACAAACTCATGGAAAACTCCGCAAGTTGGTCAACGGTGGTAACACAAGGTGCTACCTCGGTTTTGATGCAATCGTTAGAAGAATCGGGATGGTTTACCACCATTGAAAGGGAGGGATTATCGAACCTACTTAATGAGCGGCGTATTATCCGTCAAACCCAGGAACAATTCCAGGGAAGCGGTTCGTTGCCACCCCTGCTTTATGCCGGTGTGATCATTGAAGGAGGTATTATTGCTTATGAAAGCAATATAAGAACAGGAGGTGCCGGCGCCAGGTATTTTGGTACCGGTGGATCAGGCGAGTATCGTGAAGACCAGGTGACCATCTATCTGAGGGCCGTTTCTACCAGCAACGGAAGGATACTGAAAACAGTTCATGCCTCCAAAACCATTTTATCTCAAAAACTTGATATGGGTGTGTTCAGGTTTGTTTCGTTGAAAAAATTACTCGAAGCCGAAACAGGATACACGTATAACGAACCCTCTTTTGTAGCAGTACAGGAAGCCATCGATAAAGCGGTTACAGCCCTGATCATTGAAGGAATTGAGGAGAAACTGTGGGGTTTGAAAAATGCCGACGATATCAGTAGCGACATAATACAGGAATACTACAAAGAAAAAGAACTGGCCTACCAGACAGACTACCTGGGAAATGTATACATCGAAAAAGATAAAAACTTTTCTGTAGGAGTAGAAGGATCAGGTGTTTTGTACGATGGAGATTATGCGGAGGGAGTCCTTAAACCCGCTGCCTCTGTCAGCCTGGGTTTTTGGAGAAAAAAACCATTTAGTTTGAATTTTAATTTGGGTGCCGGACAAGCATCTAACCAGGGTAATTTTAAAACCAATTTCACCACGGCATCCCTCAGTGTTCAATACAATGTTTACAACCAGTTTTACAACACTCCCTATTTTCTGGCCGGATACGGTGTGAATTATCAAACCCGGAACAAGTGGTTTGATCGTGATCTGGTTTGGAATAAAAACACTTTTCAATATTTAAACCTTGGTGTGGGGTACCAGTGGCAATTGAAAAAACTGCCCCTGGTTGTCAACACCTCCGTTACTGGTCATGTATTTCTTGATGATGATTTTGACCAGATGATGTATGGGAGTTTAAATGACCGCCTGTGGTTTTTTAATGTAGGCTTACAGTATCACTTCAATTGGAGAAAAGAAAACGGAGAATAACGGGATCAATCAGTTGAGATACAAATAAAAATAAAAAACAGCAAAAACATAAAACAAGATATATCATGAAGTCCTTTGTAAATATTTTCAAAACCCTGTTTTTTTTATCTCTTTGGGTTTTTCTTGCTTCATGCGAAGACAAAGTTGATACATCACTCACCGGAACCATTACAGGGAAAGTGACAGACAAAGACAACTTTGAACCTCTTGAAGGGGTTCGTGTAACAACAAACCCTTACAGCGATGTCGTTGAAACTGACAGTCTGGGAACGTTTACCCTGGAAGAAATACCCGAAGGCGAATATAATGTGATCGCTGCCATTGGTGGGTACAGATCAGAAAGTGTTGAGATCTTTGTGGAATTTAACGAAACTACCGATGTTGAACTGATCATGCAGAGGACCTATTCTGCTGATGATGTTCCGGAGTTTACCGACCGGTTTTTCCCTGGCGACAAAGAATCCGTCAATACGATCAACATCACTTTTACCTGGCAACTGGAAAACCCTCACGTTGATTCCACAACATTTGACCTGATCTTATACCGGGCGGGCTCATCAAGTAATCCAACGGTTTTTGAAAACATTGCAGATACTTTCCTGCTTGTCAACAATCTTGATTTTCAAACCTACTATTACTGGCAATTAAAAGCCAACAACAGTGCCGGCAACACCTATACAGAGGTAAGACAATTCAAAACGCTAACTTTTCCCGAAGACCGGATTTTGTTTTCCAGGATCACCGACGGCACATCACACTTGTTTATTACCGATACAGTGTCGGATAATACGCCCATGCAAATAACCCATAATCAACATCACAACTGGAATGCAAAGATCAATCCGCAGCGCACGTCCATTGCTTTTCAGTCGAGTCGCGATTTAAATCCTGCCTTGTACGTCATGGATGTAGACGGATCGAATGTTAAAAAGGTCACCAATTTTACACTGGGTGGTTATTTCCATCAGAAAATTGAGTTTGACTGGAACCCTTCAGGATCGCAGATCATTTTCACCAGTTATGACAAGCTTTACAAGATCAATGCAACAGGCACCGGTTTGGAAACCCTCGCCACAGCTCCTGCATCCAAACATTTCAGGGAGGTGGCATTTGCCCCCGATGGCAATACCATTTATGTGATGGTGGTGGGTAGTCAGGCCAACGACAGGCAGATCTATTCGCTATCACCAAACGGTGAAAATTTACAACTCGTTTACGACAACAATGATTTCCAGCTGGCACACCTGGATGTGCATCCCGACAACAACAGGTTGCTTTTCTCTATTGATGTAAGCGGTTACATAT
>CAYMLS010000061.1:0-20394 GCA_964390665.1 uncultured Bacteroidales bacterium
AGCAGCATGCAGAAGCTGCCGTGGCTGAACATATGGGCGAAGACCTCCAGAAGGCTTTTTTTGACCATTGGAAAGGCTACAGCAACGCTCCCTTTGGTGAAGACCTGGAACCTGAAGATATTAAAAGACTTATGGAAAACTCCATGCGGAGAAGTGAAAGATACAGAAAATTAAGAGTTGCCAATGTCCCTCAGGATTCGATCCGGGAAATTTTCAATACGCCTGCAGAGATGAGCGTATTTTCCTGGGAAGGGGAAATAGATACCATCATGACACCCATGGACTCCATCAGATATTATAAATTCTTTCTCAACACTGGTGTGATGTCGGTAGAACCACAAACTGGTTTTGTGAGAGCCTACGTAGGAGGCATTGACTACAGTCACTTTAAATTTGATCATGTAACACAAAGCGAGAGGCAGGTAGGATCTACCTTTAAACCTTTTTTGTATACTCTAGCCATGCGCGAAGCAGAATTCGGACCTTGCTCTGAAGTACCCAACACACCTGTTTCTTTTGAATTGCCCGATGGTGACGTTTGGACGCCCAAAAATTCCACGGATAAAAAAGAGGGAGAAATGGTTACGCTCAAATGGGCCTTGGCCAATTCTGTAAATTATATTTCCGCTTATTTAATTAAAAGATATTCTCCTCATGCTTTGATAGATCTGATCCGGAAAATGGGCATCACAAGTCAGCTAGACCCCGTGCCCGCAATATCTTTAGGTACTCCCGACATATCGGTATATGAAATGGTGGGTGCCATGGCTTCCTATGCAAACAAAGGGGTGTATATCCAACCCAGTTTTGTTACCCATATTGAAGACAGTAACGGAAATCTAATAGAGTCTTTTAACCCGGTACAAAACGAAGCCATGAACGAACAAACTGCCTACCTTATGCTCGAACTTATGAAAGGAGTGGTGCAAAGTGGTACAGGGGTAAGACTTCGGTTCAAATACGAACTCACAAACCCCATTGCCGGCAAAACAGGAACCACACAAAATCATTCCGACGGATGGTTTATCGGACTCACTCCTGATCTGGTTACCGGTGTTTGGGTGGGGGCTGAAGACCGTGGCATACGATTCAGAACCATTGACCTGGGGCAGGGTGCTAATATGGCGCTACCCATTTGGGCACTTTACATGAAAAGACTATACAATGACAAGTCCATTGACATTTCCCAGGAAGATTTTGAACCCCCTCTCAATCCTTTAAACATAGAAACCGATTGCGATAAATTTGAACCCGAGCAAACAACACCGAGAGGTATTTTTGACCAGGATATCTTTTAACGCATCTCTCTCTTTTGAAACAGGTAAAAAACTTTTATGATCAGCGACCCCGGTTTACTGAAAAGCAAGGTACAGAGCAGAAAAAAAGAGTTGGTGGGAATACTCAAAAAACTCAAAAAATATAAACCCAGGGAAGTTGATCTTCGTTTTCATTCTCTTCATGACGAAGCTTTTACAAAGATAAATTGCCTGGAATGTGCCAATTGTTGCCGGGGGTTAGGACCCCGGATAACACCCTCTGACATATCCAGACTATCTGCTTTTTTGAAGATCAAAGAAACTGATCTGATGAAAAAATACATAACTACCGATGAAGATGGTGATTATGTTTTCAGGGAAAGCCCCTGCCCCTTTTTGCTCCAGGACAATTATTGCTCTGTGTATGTCTCGCGCCCCAAAGCCTGTCGCGAATACCCTCATACAAACCAGAAAAACATAAAATCAATTCTTGCCATTTGTCTTGAGAATACCAAAACATGTCCGGCCGTTTACTATATTTTTCATGAGCTATCACGAAAATTGTAACAGCATCTTTTATTTCTATCGTTTCTTGCTATATCAATGATCATTCGCGGCGGGGTAATTGAAACCAGAAAACACTTCCTTTCCCTTTTTTGCTGTCGAAACCAAAAACACCATTGTTTTTCGTCACAAAATCCCTTACCAGCACCAAACCCAATCCGCTACCTTTTTCATTTTGCGTTCCGGGTGTCGATTGTGTATTTACATCCTCTTCGCGAAGTTTTTCCATTTGTTCAGAACTCATTCCCATTCCATAGTCCCTCACTTCCAGTTTCACAAAATCTTTGTCCTGATCAACGGATATTTCAATTTTTGATCCTGCTTTCGAATATTTAATGGCATTTGACAAAAGGTTTCTCAATACGGTTTTGGTCATTTCGATATCAGCAAATGCATTAAAATATTCTTTTGATGCATGAATTTCAACATCTATGTTTTTCTTTTTGGCATTGGGTTTAAGCAAACCAACCACCTGGTTTACCAACATCAATATCTCCACAGATACGGGTTTATATTTGATATTCTGCATCTGCGACCGCGCCCAGTCAAGCAGGTTCTGCAAAAGATCATACGCCCTTTTGGCAGAATCGTTGATCAACCCGGCCATTTGCGAAATATCCTCTTGCTTGAAAAAACCAATTTCCTTTTCCAACGACTCAGTGCCAAATAAAATGTTGTTAAACAGGTTTTTCATATCATGCGAAATCACTGAGAACAATTGATTTTTCACTTCATTCAGTCGTTTGAGCTCTTCATTCTGCTGTTTAATAATGTCTCGGCTATGTTTTAGTTCCAGATGGTTGAAGACTCTGCTGATCAATTCCTTTGCATTAAAAGGTTTGGTTACATAATCTACGGCTCCTTTTTCCAGTCCGTTGATCACATCCTGCTGATCTACTTTGGCAGTAAGAAATATAACCGGTATATCTGTTGTCAGTGGGTCTTCCTTCAGTTTTTCGCATACCTGAAAACCATCCATGCCGGGCATGGAAACATCGAGTAAAATAAGATCTGGTAAATTATTTTTAATCGCTTTCAAGGCCTTTTGTCCGCTGTCGGCAAAATTTACTTTCAACCCTTTTTCGCTCAGCAAATGTGCCAAAACCTGAATGTTTTCGGGCACATCATCTACAATCAGTACCTTGAAATCTTTTTTTTCCTGAAGATTTTTTTGTTGCATAAGTCTTCCATATTTTTCTTTACATATAATGACAACCTATTGTCTTAAACTTTCAAACGCAGAAAGCAACCGGTTTATTTCTATTACATTATAACCCTTTGCCTGTTGTTGCAGTTTTTGAGCAAATAATTTCAGGTTGATCAGGTTATGTTCATCTGATAACTGTATCAGATCTTTGGCAAAAGAGAATATCTCATCAAAGCCAAGAATGTCAGAGATTTTATCGAATTCAAACCAGATTTTCTCCTGCATGAACACTTTGGCATTTTCTTCAGAGCCTTTTTGTATGATCACCTCGTCAAAAATCTTTCTGATGAGCTGTATGTTGTCAAAGGGGGCAAAGGTTTCATCCCTATGAGTTTCGGATGTAAATGTATTCTCCGGTCTTTTTTTTGAAGAAGAATGATGATCCCTGACAACTGAAATACCTGGTATTTTTATCATAAAACGGGTTCCACGGTTCACCTCCGATTCCACAGAGATCTCTCCATTCATCATTTCCACAAATCTTTTGGAAATAGAAAGACCCAATCCGGTTCCTTCCTGCTTAAGAAAACCTGGTGGGTTTTTCTGATAAAAGGGTTCAAAGATGGTTTTCAGGTTTCTTTGATCAATTCCGATTCCCGTATCCGCCACCTCCATATGCAGATCTATCAGGTTTTTGTTCTCAAAATTAATGTTACAGCTGATATCAATGGAAATACCGCCCCGATGGGTGAACTTCACTGCATTCCCGACCAGATTAAACAAGATCTGCCGTATTCTGGTCTCATCCATCACCAGCCACTGGGGTACATATTCAGAAACATGTGTAATGATCTCTATCCCTTTTTCGGAGGCTTTCAGTGAAAAAATCTGCTTTACATCATAGATCAGATCCCTGATGTTGAAATTGGTTGGATTCAAAACCATTTTTCCTGCCTCTATGCGCGATAGGTCAAGAATGTCATTGATCAAACTGATGAGTGCTTTGCTACTTTTTTCTATTCCTTTCAGATGCGATTTAAACTTCACATCTGAAAGCGGATACTCCTTTAGTATTTCTGTAAAACCCATGATCGCATTAATGGGTGTACGTATTTCGTGACTGATGTTGGCCAAAAACAAACTCTTGGCCTGACTGGCTTCTTCGGCTTTTTGTTTGGCTATTTTCAGCATTATTTCCGTTTGCTTTGTTTCGGTAATATCTCTGGCAACCAAACCCAAAAGATAACCATAAGAGGATCTTACCGGGAAAATAACCGACTGAATAGTTTTCACATTTCCCTGTTTATCAATAATATCTACTTCAGACAGATTTTTAAACCATTCACTCTTCCCTCCTATCAAAGCCTGTTTGATTTTTCTTCGCAGCGTTTCAGATTGTTTTTTTAGCGGGGAATCGGGCGAAAGAACATTTTGTAAAAACAACCATAACTTTTGCCCCATTGCATCTTTGCGGGAGGTATCAAAAATGATCTCACAACCCTTATTCCATTCAATGATAGAGCCTTTAGGATTAACGATAATGATCGCATCGGTAGAATTCTGAACAATATTTTTAAATTTTTCCTCGGTTTCTTCCTGTGCTTTCACACGCTGGGTAATATCTGAGTAAACCACGGCAACACCAAGGTCAGGTAAAGGTACGGGAGCAGCACTCACATTAAGCCAGGTGATGCTTCCATCCGATTTTATGACACCCATTTCCACATTTTCAACTATTTTATTCTTTTGCAGGGCAAGCACACTGGCATATTCACTTTGAGGCACAGGGGTAAGATCCTTCCTCACCACTTTCCATTTGTTGCCGGGAATATCTTTAAAAATATGATCTTTTATATGTATTCCCAGCATTTGTTCTGACGCTTTGTTCAGATCAATTATCTTTCCTTGTTTATTGGTAATGGTTACACCTACCGGTAAAATTTTAAAAACCGTTTTCAACATCTGATCGCTCTTCAGACGATCTGCTTCGGCAAGTTTCTGACCTGTAACATCCTCAAAAATCAGGGCTACATAATCTTTTTCTGGTATATAAGAGTATATATTGACAACATTGCCGGATTTCAGTTGAATATTTTCGAGTTTTTGGTTCTTGTTTTCCGAAAAAGTACTGTACAACATAGGCAGGATCTGGAATCCTTCATCAGGAAAAATATGCATGAAGGGTACTGAATCCATCGACTGGGTGGAAATACCGGTAAGTTGTTGAAAAACAGAGTTGGCTCTGAAGAATCGAAAATCCATCAGTTCATTTTCAACAACATAGGGTTTCAAAACCAGCAAACCGTTGATCATGTTCTGAAACAACATACGGTATCTTCTTTCGCTGTCGCGCAATGCTTCTGCCTCTTTCACAGCCGATATATCAGTAAGGGATACCCTTACTAGTTTCTTACCGGTTTCGCTATCCTTGTATGGCAAACTATTGATCAGAAAATGCTTTACCTCCTGATTTTCTCTTTTAAGGCGAATATCAATACTTTGTGCCTCACCGGTTTCTTTTAATGCCAGCCAGTGAAAATAAAAACTGTCCTGA
This sequence comes from uncultured Bacteroidales bacterium, assembly GCA_964390665.1. Lineage (GTDB taxonomy): Bacteria > Bacteroidota > Bacteroidia > Bacteroidales > UBA7960 > SKVR01. The sequence goes on from CAYMLS010000061.1 coordinate 5,522, forward strand.
GAACCAGGGTGAATATATTGATGAAAAGGGGTGCGGTGAAGTTTTTCTTTGTCCTTTTGTAAAATGCTTTTCCCGGTTTGATTTACCTCAAGAATATATCCATCATGATCGAGTATCAGATATCCGATGGGTGCATGATCGAAGAGTTGCTCAAGTTTTTGATTCTGCTTTTCCAAAACCTGATTGGTTCTGAGCAATTCATCATGTTGCAACTCGAGTTCTATTTTATGTATGTTATAATCTTCCAGAAGTTTCTCGATATTCTCTATCACGTCTGTAATATCCTCTTTGCTTTTACTCCTGAGAATATCTTTTGCCTTCTTACGTAAACTCTCAATATTGTAATCCATTGATTTTCTTTATTTTAAGAAAATAAAACAACAAGCTACAACCACCGGAAAAATTGCTGAGGGGATGATTTGCAAAAAAAATCTCAGCAAACAAATTACTGAACAGGAAATCCGGGATCATTTCTAAAATCCCGGATAATCTTACAGTTGAGATGCATGGGTGTTTTACGCAAATCTGATGACAGTAAATACTTGTTTATTAAATACAAAAATAATGGTTTATATCATATTTACGGTCATACAGCAGATTTCTTTTGCTGGCAAAGGAAGATACATAACAGATAGATCTTTGGAATACAAATAACTGATGATGGACTTTAAAGATTAAATCCTTCCCCCATGTAGAATTCCATGATTTTTTGTTTGAAAACATAATCATATTTTGCCTGAAGAGCCTCTCTTTGTGCTTTGGCAAGGCGCATTTGCGATTCATTAAATTCCACAGAACTGACCATTCCAAGATCAAAACGCTGTTGTGTGTATTTGAAGGACTCCTCAAAAGAATCAAGAGATTTGATGGTTGCCTGATATTTTTGCCATGCAGCCATGGCGTCGGCATGTGCCTGTCCGATGGTTTTGTTCAGGTTGTTGCGATTCAGTTCATAAGTATTCTTCGCGCGTTGAAGTTCTATCTTAGACTGTTGTATCCGGTTGCGTACTTCCATTCGGTTAAAAAGAGGTATGCGCAAATTCAAACCAACATACTGGCTAAAATTATCCCTGATCTGATCAGCATAAGGTTTTGTTTCAAAAGAATTTACGATTTGATCGGCAAATACAGGTGTATTATCTTCCAGGTAACCAATTTGCATCGGTCCCAGGTTGTTTTGCCCGGCAAATTGTTGGGCGGCCTGCGAATAACCTGTTCCGAGATTCCCTATTAAAGATAACCGTGGACTTAACCTTCCCTTTTCCAGGCTTATCTGTTTCTCGGCAACTTTGATATTTTCTTCCGCCCACTTTACAGAGGGTTCTACCTGCATCGCCTTTTCAAAAACCTGGTCATGACTATCAAGGATGAGGTCTTCGCTGATGTTGATTTCGGGTTGTACGATCTCAAATTCTTCATCCGGTTCCATATCAAGCAAATGTACCAATTCCAGATAGGAGAGTCTGAGATTGTTTTCAGCGGTGATCAGATTGAGCTTTTCTTCCGATAAGCGCGCTTCCAGTTCCAGTACACTTCCCTTTGCCACGGTGCCTCCTTCAAAAAGGATGCGCGTTCTTTCCAGTTGTTGCTCTATTACCTGAACCTGCTCACGGGCGGTTTCTACAAAATCTTCGTTATAGAGTATCTGCATATAAGCGGCACCGATGCTTAAAATGATATCATTGCTAACCCTTTCCGTATCATAACGCATGGCAGTGTTTCGATGCATATTCATCCGTAAGTAGTTTACATTCTGAAAACCTGAAAACAAAACAACAGAACCTGTAGCGCCTCCATTTTGCCTCATGATCCGTTCGGTGGAAAAATCGTTGGTAAACGGGTCTACCGACCTTCCATAACTATACCCATGCGAAACATCTGCATTGAGTGAAGGTAAAAAGTTGGCATAACTCTGCGAAAGATCTTCTTCCGATGAATCTTCGTTTAAAGCACGTTGCCTGATCTCTATATTGTTGGCTAGGGCATAGTCAATACAATCCTGAAGGCTCCATACTTTTACATGGGTATCTGAATACGATGCCAATGAAGAGAATAAGAAAACCGTGATGAGAAAATAATTCCTGTTGAAAAAAGTTATCATGACTTATTTAATTTTTTAGTTTCACAATCTTATTTTTCGTTTTTAGGTTCAGGTGGGTTCTTTAAAAAGGTAGGGGTTGATCCCTACCTTTTTGCACTAAACCAATTAACCAATAAACTTACAGTTCCGAAATTATCTAAAAACATGCCACTGAGTGCAATCAACTGATATTAAGACTTTTTAAAACCATTTTCATGCGATCAGTATGGATGGGGTGTTCGGAACCATAACAACAACCGTCCGATTACGAACATAAAAAAGCTTGTCATGATCTGCAGGAACAATACAATGGTGGAAAATAAAATTATCACTACTTTTACCACACAATTGTTAACAATACAGCACCCGTATTGAAATACAATAAACTACATATCTGTGCATTACGTACGAAAACGAAAGAAAACCTTTAAACTTTTTGAAAATTTGAAAAATGGAACAACAAAAGAAAAGCACCTTAGGACTTCATGGAATCATTGCTGTTTTTATCTTACTGGCAGCAAATGCATGCCAATCGCCCCGGAATACCGATAATTCATCTGATTCTGCGGTTCAGCAGGATGAGGAGTGGATATCTTTGTTCAACGGAGAAGATCTTGAAGATTGGGATATTAAAATAAGAGGATACGAACTAAATGAAAACTTTGGCAATACATTCCGGGTAGAGGATGGCATCCTGAAAGCATCTTATGATGAGTACGATAATTTTGACGACCGGTTTGGGCATATCTTTTACAAAGATGTTTTTTCTCATTATAAACTAAGGGTAGAATACCGTTTTGTGGGAGAACAGGTAGAAGGTGGGGCAGGATGGGCTTTTCGCAACAATGGGGTTATGTTTCATGCACAATCCCCGGCATCTGTGGAAAAAGACCAGTCGTTTCCGGTTTCCATTGAGGCACAGATGCTGGGAGGAGATGGTACTGCAGAAAGACCTACAGGTAGCGTTTGCACACCCGATACCTACATTGAAATGAACGGGCAAAGAATTGATGATCATTGCATTGAATCCAACTCAAAAACCTACCATGGCGATCAATGGGTGACCATGGAACTGGTGGTTCTGGGAGATTCACTGGTGCATCATATTGTTGAAGGAGACACGGTGATCACATACAGTAACCTCAGAAAGAACCAGAACGATCAACCCCTTTCCGAAGGGTATATCGCATTACAGGCAGAAAGTCATCCTACTGAATTCAGAAAAATAGAAATACTGAAACTTTCCAACTAAGTTTCAGAGGATTTCTGCCATGCATTCAAAAACCTGGAGATAAGGACAGGCTTGCCCATGACATCAAAATCCTCAGAATCAACCCACTGTACACCTGCCGGCATTTCAGCACGGATGCTGCGTACAGGTATTTTGTAAAAAATTGCTTCAATAACCTGATGGGTAAGTACATGTTTAAACTGCAAACCAAATCCTTCATGATGGATAGGCTCGCCATTTTCGGAGAGTGTTTTTAAATAAACGTTTTCTGCAGGGAGATCTCTGTCAGGAGTTTCAATAAGTGGAAATTGATAAAGATTTCTCCAGATATCATTGCCCGTCCTTTTTTCCACACAAAATGTCAACGCTTCATCTTTTTGGTGATAAATAAAGAAAAAATGGAAAAACCTTTTCTTTACTTTTACTTTTTTCTCTTTGAAAGGGATTTTGGACTGTAATCCATTTTTTTGTGCCAGGCATTCACCCACAAAAGGACATACCGGGCATAACGGATTTTGAGGTTTACACACGGTTGCCCCCATATCCATCATAGCCTGGTTAAAAGCGGAGGGATGCACCGGGTCAATTAACTCATTGGCAATGCTCTCAACCTCTTTTTGAACAGCAGTACGATCAATGGGCTGATCAATTCCAAAATAACGGCAAACAAGGCGCATTACATTTCCGTCAACCACTGCAACCGGTTTATGGAAGGCAATGGAAGCAATGGCAGCAGCAGTATATTTACCCACACCTTTGAGTTTCAGCAACTCAGAATACGAAGAAGGGAATTGCCCATGATGGTTTTGAGCGATATCTTTTGCCGTATAATGCAGATTGCGTGCCCTGGAGTAATATCCAAGCCCTTGCCATGTTGCAAGCACCTGATCTTCTGATGCCTCTGCAAGTTGATAAATATCCGGAAACTTTTCAATAAACTTGTTGTAATATGCAATGCCTTGCGCAATGCGGGTTTGCTGAAGAATGATCTCCGATAACCATACCTTATATGGATCATCAGTATTGCGCCAGGGAAGATCACGTTTATTTTTTTTATACCAAACAAGTAATTTTTCAGAAAAATTCATTTACATTTGACGATTCAAAACATGAAAAATATTCTATAATTCGTTGGCATAAAATTACATAAATTGTTTTCTATAATAAAGAAAACAATTATCTTTGCAATCCTTTTGGAAAAAAAACAGGAAAATATAGACGTTTGTTTTATATAACTTAAAATAAAAATAATTATGACTAAAGCAGAAATTGTAACTGAGATTGCCGGTAAAACGGGATTAGAAAAAAAGGATGTTCAAAAAACAGTTGAAGCATTTATGAATACAGTGAAACATTCACTGGTAAAAGGAGATAACGTATATTTAAGAGGATTTGGAAGCTTTATCATCAAGCAAAGAGCCGAAAAAACAGGACGCAATATTTCCAAAAACACAACCATTATCATCCCCGCTCACTCAATCCCTTCTTTTAAACCAGCAAAAGAATTTGTAACAGAAGTAAAAGAATCTGTGAAAGTTTAACCGGTGAAAAAGTTGCAAAAAAAATCTTTAAAAAATAAATTTTAAAAATAATAAACATGCCAAGCGGAAAAAAAAGAAAAAGACATAAGATGGCAACACACAAGCGTAAAAAAAGACTTCGCAAGAATCGTCATAAAAAGAAATAATACGCTTTCATTTATGTTGAAAACTGATCGAAATTGCATAATGCCTTTTTAAAAGGTATTATGTAATTTTGTTTAATGATTACATCAATTCTGAACCTGTATCCTTCCCTTTATTCATCTTCATTTTTTGTAATTTGCCTTCTGTAATTCTGTTTACTGAAGGTTTAAACAATCAAGGAGTGTATACAAACAAGATCGTACCGATCGTGTTTGCTTTTTTATGCCTTAGCAAATGATGACATTGTTATAAACAATCTTTCTTTGCCAACCCAAAACAGCAAGCATTGTGTTTGTAATGCTCTAATGGTAGAATGAATGTGCTGAAATGTGAAATGAACGAATGTTTGAGGCATTTGCTCCTGTTTGGAAACATTTCAGACCACTAAAAACCATGTATTTTCAGGCTACCAACGGATATCTTTTTGCTCGCGAGGTAAATGGGGTTATTCCGTTAATATCATTTGAGTAGCCGGGTAAAAATGCTACACCAACTGTTTCGCCAGGACAAGGATCAAGTACCATGGCGATGGTAATAAAAAACCGTATCACGGAAAACAGTAAACATTGTACGCATTAAATTTCCAAAAGATGATAGTAGTAATAAACTAAAAAATATAAGATTGTGAATAAAGAATTGATTATTGATTCGAACCCCTCTGAGATCGTTATTGCCCTTATGGAAGATAAGCAGCTGGTAGAGTTGCACAAGGAGAAAAAAAATAACAACTACTCAGTAGGAGATATATACCTTGGGAAGGTAAAAAAAATTATTTCAGGATTGAATGCTGCTTTTGTTGATGTGGGGTATGAAAGAGATGCCTTTTTACACTATCTCGATCTGGGAGCACAGGTAAATTCACTCAACAAATTCACCAAATTGGCCATGGGAGGTAAAAACAAAATTGTCCCCATGGAAAAATTCATTCCTGAAAAGGATATTGAAAAAACCGGAAAAATCACAGGCGTTTTGAGCTCAAACCAACCTGTATTGGTTCAGATCGCGAAAGAACCCATTTCGACAAAAGGTCCGCGAATAACAAGCGAAATTTCGCTGGCCGGGCGATACCTCGTTTTGGTACCTTTCTCCGACAGGGTTTCCGTTTCGCAAAAAATTAAAAGCTCCGATGAAAAACAACGACTGAAAAGACTGGTATTAAGCATCAAACCTAAAAATTTTGGTATTATCATCAGAACAGTTGCCGAAGGCAAAATGGTCAAAGATCTTAATGCTGATCTGCAATCGTTAGTGGATAAATGGTACAGTGTGGCAGAAAAACTCGAATACGCAAAACCACCCAAGATCATTCAGGGGGAAATCAACAGAACATCGGCCATTTTGCGCGACCTGCTTACAGAAGAATTTCACCATGTTTATGTGAATGATCAGGTGATCTATGAAGAACTCAGAGATTATATCAAAACCATTGCCCCAGCCAAATCAGATATTTTAAAACTTTACAAAAACAAACTGCCCATCTTTGACGCTTTAGGGGTGGAAAAACAGATCAAAGGTTCGTTCGGAAAGATCGTTTCCATCAGAGGAGGCACCTACCTGATCATTGAGCACACCGAAGCGCTGCATGTAATTGATGTGAACAGCGGACATCGCATCAACGCAGATAACAGCCAGGAATCCAATGCCCTGGAAGTAAACCTTGAAGCCGCCGCCGAAATTGCACGTCAACTCAGATTGCGCGACATGGGTGGAATCATCGTGGTCGATTTTATTGATATGATCGACTCTGCCAACCGCAGAAAACTCTTCGAGAAAATGAAAGAAGAGATGAAAAAAGACCGCGCCAAACACAATGTGCTGCCTCCCAGCAAATTCGGACTGGTTCAGATAACAAGGCAAAGGGTTAGAACCGAAACCACGGTTGAGATCATTGAAAAATGCCCCTCATGCGGTGGAACTGGTGAAATAAAACCCAGCATCATCCTGATCGATGAAATTGAGAATAATCTGCGATACCTTATTGAAGAACAAAACGAAAAAGACCTTACATTAAGGGTGCACCCTTACGTTCATGCTTACCTCACCAAAGGAATATGGAGTAAAAAAGTGAAGTGGATGCTCAGGTTTAAAACCAGGATATCCATTCATCCTTCTTTCTCCTATCATTTCCTCGAATATCGTTTCTTTAACAAAATAGATGATGAAATAAAACTCTGACCATGACCGCTGAGGTCTTTGCCAGCAAAAGCAGATTCTTCTCTTGCAATTCAACGTAACAGAAAACTGAAAATCAGGATATGATCAGTTTTGATAAACTTTTACAGAAAGCAGCAAAATATTGTGCATGGCAGGAAAGATGCTCCTTTGATCTGAATGAGAAACTAAAACTCTGGGGAGCAACAGAAACGGATGCACAAAAAGTAATTGAACAGATGATTCATGAAAACTACATAGATCATCAACGGTTTGCCTCCTCCTTTACAAGGGGCAAATTCAGCAACAACAAATGGGGCAGAAACAAAATAAGCATGGAACTGCAATGGAGAAAGATTGACGGGCAAATGATCGGAAAAGCTTTGGAAGAGATCGAAGAAGAAGTGTACGTAAACACTTTGAAAAAACTTGCCAAAGAAAAAAGTGAACAAGTGAAAACAGACGATCTTTATATTCAAAAACAGAAAATTTTCCGCTACCTTTATGGTAAAGGATACGAAGAAGATCTGATCAAAAAAACCTTACAGGAAATTTATTCATAACATACTAAAACTCATCCTGATCATGATTTATAAAGAAGATATCAAAGCATTGGATAAAAGGCTGGAAGCCTTGAGGAGGTCACTTTGACTATGATGAAAAAGTAAACCACATCAAACAACAACAGGAAAAAACAGAAAACCCCGATTTCTGGTCGAACCCCAAAGAAGCCGAGCAGGTGATGAAAGACATCAGAAATCATAAAAAATGGACCGATGGGTTTGATGATGCTGCAAATGCCTTTGAAGACCTGAAAGTTCTTTTCGACTTTTACGAAGAGGGTGAAGCCGGGGAAAAAGATGTAATGCAGCAGCATAACCAGCTGATCAGCAAATTGGAAGAGCTGGAATTCCAGAAGATGCTGGGGCGGGAAGAAGACCGGCTTTCGGCCATTCTGAATATCAACTCGGGTGCAGGGGGTACGGAAAGCCAGGATTGGGCCGAAATGCTCATGAGAATGTACATAAGATATGGCGAACGAAAAAACTACAAAGTGAAAATTCTGGATCAGCAGGAAGGTGATGGAGCAGGAATTAAATCTGCTTCCCTGGAATTTGAAGGTGATTTTGCCTATGGATACCTCAAAGGGGAAAGTGGAGTGCACCGTTTGGTCAGACTATCTCCTTTTGATGCAGCCAATAAACGACATACCAGCTTTGCCTCTGTTTATGCCTATCCTATTATTGATGAAAACATTGAAATAGAGATCAATCCGTCAGATATTTCCTGGGATACTTTTCGATCGAGCGGCCCGGGCGGGCAAAATGTAAACAAAGTGGAAACAGCTGTTCGATTGCGGCATGCCCCTTCAGGACTGGTTATCGAATGCCAGGAAACCCGCTCGCAAGGGCAAAACAGAGAAAAAGCCCTCACCATGCTCAAATCACAATTGTATGAAATAGAATTGCGCAAAAAGCACGAAAAACTTGATGCCATCGAAAGCTCGAAAATGAAAATTGAGTGGGGATCACAAATAAGATCGTATGTAATGCATCCCTACAAAATGGTGAAAGACAATCGCACTGGCGTTGAAACCTCAAACGTTCAGAATGTAATGGACGGTGAACTGGATGACTTTATCAAAGCCTTTTTGATTGAATACGGCGATGCCATGGGCAACTAAAATGTCATTGCCCTGAATGATAATCATGCGCGTGTGTCAAAAATTTTATCATGACTCGGTACGTGGTACGTAATCGACTGTTTTGAAGGCAGTCCAACGCAGCAATTGGCATTTTCTTGCAAGCACTAAATAATAATGAATCAACTATAATCTGAGAAAAGTATTCAGTCTTTGATACATCTCACAGCATAACCGCTTTTTTTAGAGAATTGATTCGCGTAAATGCCCCCATTAAAAAAATGAGTATAGAACATGATGGCCAGGTCCTGATCGTATTCAGTAAAAGACCAGTGAGGCGCATTGACTCCCAATCCATTAAATGAACCTGAAGGATCTCTCAATCCATTTGGCAAAAAACCTAACCGGGATGCATTGGTGGCTCCTCCATTGGGTTGGTGCCACACACCTGTATTTTCTTCCGTATTGCCGGTGGATTTCATCATACCTCCTGCCACAGCACTGAGTTCGAGTGGTGGTGAATCATCGGGTACGTTATCAAAGCGATAAGCCAGGGGATCCAGGTGCATGATCAGATTTTCCCAGTCAATAATATCGGGAATACGGTATCCTTCGGGGCAGATATTTCGTTCATCGGTGGTGGCATGCCAGGTGTAAAGCAATCCGTAATCTGATTCATTGGCAGGATCGTCGTCGTAATAAAAGAAAAACTTTGGTTCTTCCAGTTCAAGATAGTTGCCCAAAAGCGAACCATCTTCAATGGGGTCGCCGTTACGGTATGTTTTTACCGACAAGTTACCACCCAACCACACCTGATCGCCCACCTGCACAGTTTCATAGTCATTACCATCGATATCGGTTACCGGAACAGTAGTGGTGAAAGATACTTCATCACTGTAATAAACAAGATTCCCTTCTATATAATAGGCCCTTACGTAGTACATTGTACCTGGTTGAAGCGTTTCTGCGGAAGCATTAAAAAGACCAATGGTAACGGGTACCACCAACTTTGAATCCTGAATCGTAGGCAGGGGGGATTCGCTATAGCAAAACCCCATCTCATCCAGCGGACTGATATCGCCAAGGATATCAGCCATGAAAGTAACAGAGGAAGAGGTGATGTAATCTGCTGCGATGGTATCTACTTCTGCAGACCATTGTCTGTCATCATTATCAACATCGCATGAGGGAGTAACCAATGCGATCAGGAAAATGAATAAAACCAGTAATTCTTTGGGCATGTTTGCTTTTCTTGTCATCTGTTCATGATTTGTTGTGTTCCTGTCAGATGCACTTCATGATATTTCAGATCGATCTCAACCATGAAAATGATACCTGTATTGCTAACCAGGAAAATAATTACTTAAAAATAAAAGGCTGAATGTATTAGAAATAATTTTTCAAAGATACACATTTTCAGTATAAGATTATCAAATCCGGTGCAAAGTTGAAAGAGAATAAACAAAAAATAAAGAAAAAACACTTTATCTTTGAATGTATTTAACCATAAACCCATTGAAATTTGTCATCATCTTTACCAGACAAAAGACAAGATGCCCCCAAAAAATCACTTTGGGCAAACCTGTTTTTTGTTAACAATCAACCCTCAGGCACATGCACATGAACCACGAATATCTTTATTATCTTACGTCCCGGATTTTATCACTGGATCTTTTCCCCGGCAGAAGATCGTGGATCATCAAACGTTTTCCTTCCTCTAAGAAACACTGGCAGCAATGGGTGCAAACGGCCAGCAACCATATGGTACTTCCGGCCACCTATCTGGCATTGAAAAGACATCAACTTCTTGATCATCTTCCTGTGGAACTGAATGAATCTTTGCAATACATTTATGAATTGAATTATGAACGGAACCAGAAGATCGCAAAACACGCCCATACCATCAACCAGATATTAAAGGACAAAGATATCACACCACTTTTCATGAAAGGCAGTGCCAATCTTCTTGATAAAGTTTACCACGACAGCGGAGAGAGAATGATGTATGATATTGACATACTCGTTGAGGATCAGAACATGCTGCCGGCGGTTGAACTGCTGACGGGTTTGGGTTACAAACCTCAAAAACCATTTATCCCTTCCTCCTACCCTTCTACCATGCATTATCCGATCATGTACCGCGAGGGATATACCGCCGGTGTTGAGATACACCGGATACCTGTTCAGTATCTCTACCTGAAAAAGTTTGATACTTCCGGGATATGGCAAACATCACGAAGATCAAAGGATCCATCATTTGATGGCAAAGTGATGGCTGATGACAAAAAAATGATTCATAATTTCATCCATTCTCAACTGATGCATAGCAGGCATTATTATGGAAATGTTTCGTTAAGAGACCTGTACGATATTTTGCTGCTCAGCCGAAGAGATGATCCGGAAAAAGTTTTCATCCAATATGATCATTTTCAACAGCAGGCCAAAACCTACCTGCAACTTTACCATCAGGTTTTTGGGATAGAGATGTCTGAACAGTTGCAAGGCTTCAGGGGTAGTCGGTTTTTCTTTTTCAGACACAACATGAGTTTGCGTGCCGGAAAAAAGAAGTTGGCAGTTTTATATTTCCTGATCATGTTTTCACAAAAATATATATTACTCCCTTTTCGAACTTTATGGAACAGAGACGCCAGAAACTACGTTTTTTCGCGACTTACACATGCCGGTTGGTATGGCAGGCACGTTGCTGCCTACAAAAGAATGTTTTCACGTAAATAACCACCAGTCTTACTCAACCGGTATTCCCGATGGCTCCTGCAATGGCATTGATGCTTCGTAAAATTTTCACCAGAACAGACTCCGCAGCATCTTCCCTGCCCTCTTTCAGCAATGTTCTCCACTGCTTCAAAAGATCGATCTGCTTATGGTGGAGCGGATTGAGGGCTTCCGCCCTTAAAACAGTACTGAAATAATGATTCCTGCGGCGCTCCCTGATGGGGCGTTTGAGCAGGATATCAACCATACGCCGTGTTTTATCGAGTTCCTTGAGCATCATCTCCAGAATCGTATTTTTTACTTCCGTTTCTTCAACCAGTTCGGCATATGCTTTCATGATATTTTCATCTGTGGCATTCAGGCTGGTGTCGATGTTGGTAAGAACATACCTGAGAAAATTATCGGTAGCCACATGCACCATGATTTTTTCAAACATTTCGGGATGCTGGTTATGAAGGAATTCCAGGGTTGAACCCACGCCGTACCAGGATGTAATGTTGTACCGCGATTGCGCCCAGCTAAATACCCATGGTATGGCACGCAGATCGTCCAGCGTTTTTTTGCCTGATCGTCTGGAAGGTCTGCTGCCGATCTTGCTGTTCTCTATAGCATCGATGGGCGTTGCCTGCCTGAAGAAACTGATAAAATACGGATGATTGGTAAGGTTTGTATAATGCTTTACACTCTCTCTTTCGAGCAGGCTGAGCTCACGTGTGAGGGGATGCCCCCCACGTTGTGTAAACTGATCCACCAGGGTAGCTCTTACGGCATTTGCCTGCAAAAGTTCAAGGTTGTAAGCAGCATTTACACGGTTGGCATATTTGCGCTCAATGGTCTCTCCCTGCTCTGTAAGACGAATATTGCCATCTACCGAGGTATGGGGTAAAGAACGGATGAACCAATGCGCCGGCCCTGCTCCCCGGCTGATCGATCCCCCTTTTCCATGAAAAAATCTGATCTTAACCTGGTGCTTTTCGCCAATACATATCAGATCTCCCTGAGTATAATACAAATTCCATTGACTGGATAAGATCCCTCCATCCTTATTGCTATCTGAATATCCGACCATTACCTGTTGTGTGGGGTATTTTTCATTGCGGCTTGACCGCTGATATTCTATACTTCGGGATGTAACCGGATGAGAGAGGAACTGATCGAGAATAACGGGTGCTTGTCTGAGGTCTTCAATGGTTTCAAAAAGCGGAACTACCGGAAGCTTACAGGCCAGCCCACCTTCGGTTTGCACCATCAGACCCGCCTCGCGTGCCAGCAGGTAAACAAGCAAAAGATCGGATGCACTGCGTGTCATACTCACAATCAAAGCACCCAGACCATCCACACCATAATTGTCGATATGATTTGCCACCACGCGGTAGCAGAGGAGCACATCTTCCGCTTCTTTTTCCAAAGGAATTTTGGAATGAGCAAAGGGGCGGTTTGATTGCAATTCTTCATTGATAAATTGCAGACGCTTCTCTTCATTCCACCCGATAAACTCATCTCCCGGCAGGGAAGCTGCCTTCATCAACTGAGATAAAGCTTTTTCATGAAATTTACTGTTTTGACGTATATCAAGGTGTGCCAGATGAAATCCGAAAGTATCAACCTGTCTGATCATCTCATTGAGGTCGGCATAGGCTGTTTGAACAGAACCGTATTGTACCAGTGAGTTCTTAAGAATAAAAAGATCGTTTTTAAGTTCGGATGCAGTTTTGTATCCGTTGGGTTTATCATTGAGTTTTAAAACCTGTCCACCCTGGATATCGGCAGGGAGTTTCAACAGGATAAGGTTGATAAACTGCCTGAAAACCTCTCCCTTGTTTCGTTGCAAAGCGCGATACCCTTCACTGCCAAATTCTTCCAGCAAAACAGAAATACGGTCTTTGAGTGTTTTATCTGTTTCATGCAATTCGAGGGGGAAGGCAAGGTTGCTAATCAGTTTGTTGAGATGTTTCCGGATGATGGAAATAGCATTCAGGCGAAGGGTGAGCAAGGTATCGCGGGTTACCTCATGCGTTACAAGCGGATGTCCGTCGCGATCGCCACCTACCCAGTTGCCAAAGTTTATGCGGGGCAATTTGCGTGTATCGGTAAGTAATTCGGGGTAAAAACCTGCATCCTCCCAGGCCTGCGCAAGTCGTCTGTCAAGAAGCGGGATCACTTCAGGAAAAACATTTACAAGGTAATGTATAATATTGTTGAGTTCTGACTGAAGTGTGGGTTTTTCGGTGTATATTTCGCTTATTCTCCAAAGACGGTGCAGGTTTAGCTTGATCTCCCGGCGGATATCTTTTTGTTCTGATCTGGTGAACATGCTGTTTTCCCTCTTTACCAGCAAAAGATACAATTCGCGGTGATGCTTCAGCACTGTAAGACGTTTTGCCTCGGTCGGGTGTGCGGTCAACACGGGTTCAATGAGCACATCAGACATCACCTCCGTGATCTGTTCCTGCGTGATTTGATGTCTTTTCAACTCGCTCAGAGCATCTCCCCACAAACCATTCACACTGTCGAGTGATTCTGTATCCTCTTTTTGACGACGGTTTTGTACTGCCGCATTCACCTCTACAATATTCAAAAGATGAAAACAAAGAGAATACATATGCAGGTGCTTTTCTGTAAGCACTGCATCTTTATAATCTATGGTATTGATCCAGGGTATACAACCGGCTAATGATGACTCGTTGTTCTCTTCCAAAACTTCTTTTAAGCATCCCAGCAAAAATTCAAGATCGTGGTAGGGCTTTTTTAGTTCTTTTTTTACCGTTGTCAGTATTTTCATAAAATGTGGTTGAGTGGTTATCTTAAAATGATGTTTGTTTTACATCTGGCAACAAATCAGATTATTTTTATAAAGATACAAATTTTACAGCGTAGCATCAGAGAAGTTTTGATCATTTGATGACCGAAATGATTACTTTTGCACCCTTATATTCGTTACATTATTCTATCTACATTGTTACATATACACCATGAGTAAAAAGAAGAACATATCAACTCTTTACGATCAGGAAGACAGAAACACCATGCAATATGCGGAAGATGCACTCGACCCACGTGTCGACAGGATCAAGGAGATCATTGATTATTCAAATACAGCAGGGATTAAAAAGATGGGTATTGCCAATTGCATTGCCTTTCAAAAAGAAGCCGATCAACTGGAAAATATATTGGTGAAAGAAGGTTTTCAGGTTTCGAAAGTAAACTGCAAACATGGCAAAATACCTTTCGATGAGCTATTGCCAGGATACAGAGGGATCGCTTGCAATCCCGCCGGACAGGCAAAATACCTGGAGGAGAAGGAATCGGAACTCAACATCATGATGGGATTGTGCCTTGGGCACGACATGC
>CAYMLS010000062.1:0-20266 GCA_964390665.1 uncultured Bacteroidales bacterium
TGAATCATATCTCGGGTAAAGAAACTGTGTTAAATATCGGGATGGATGAAGTTGTACTGAAAGGAAAAGAGGTGGTTGTAAGTGCATCGAAGGATAAATCGGAGTCTGTTAATCCCCTCATAAGCATTAGTTCGAGAGGTTTTACGGTTGAAGAAACAGAACGCTTTGCCGGTTCACGCAATGATGTGGCGCGTATGGCTTCGAATTATGCTGGTGTAGTAGGTTTGGATGATTCAAGAAACGATATTGTTGTGAGAGGAAATAGCCCGAGCGGTTTGTCATGGCGTCTGGAAGGTATTGATATTCCAAGTCCGAATCATTGGGCTGCATTTGGTTCGAGCGGAGGGCCTGTGAACATGCTTAATAACAACCTTTTGTCTGACTCTGATTTTCTTACTGGTGCGTTCCCTGCCGAATATGGGAATGCTTTTGCCAGTGTTTTTGATTTGAGAATGCGCAATGGAAACGATCAACAGCATGAATTTTTGGGACAGGTGGGTTTTAATGGTTTTGAATTGGGTGCCGAAGGACCTTTGGCGAGCAATAAGCGATCTTCTTATCTTGTAAATGCAAGATACAGCACCATGGAGGTTTTTGATATGTTGGGTGTGAACTTTGGTACTTCCGGAGTGCCAAAATACAGTGATATGTCTTACAAACTCAATTTCCCGGAAACCAAAGCAGGGAGTTTTTCCTTTTTTGGTCTGGGAGGGCGATCGCGGATTTCTATGCTTTACAGCAATCGCGATCAGGATTCGGAAACTCCTAATTACTATGCCGGTGAAGGAACAGATCTTATAAATGGTGCCGATATGCTTTTATCAGGAATGAATCATTTGCTTAGGTTGAATAAAAATGTTTATGTAAGATCAACACTTGCTTACAGTTACCGCAATACTTTTACACGTATTGATAGTTTGGTGTTGCCAGATCTGGTTCCTTTTAATATCTACGGAAATGATTTCGGAGAAAACCGCTTCTCTGGTGCTTTCGCACTGAATGCCCGCATCAGTAGCCGCAATTTTATTAAAACAGGATTGCAGATATCCAATCGTTTCCTCAACCTTGCCGATAGCACTTATTCTCAGAGTTTTAATCAAATGATTACAATCAGAGATATGGAAGGCAGTGGTTTCATTTTGCAACCCTATGTACATTGGCAGCATAAATTCAGTGAAAGATTGGTGCTGAATGCTGGCATTCATTACCATCATTTTATGATGAATCAGACCAATTCTTTGGAACCCCGGGCTGGCCTGAGATATACCTTTTTGCCCGATCATACCCTTAGTTTTGGTTTTGGAAGACACAGTCAGATACTCCCCGTCAATATTTATCATATTGAATCATTTGATGGAAATCAATATGTGAAGCCCAATGAGGATCTTGAAATGCTGAAAAGCGACCACTATGTGCTTGGATACGACCTGAATATCAATGATTTTACCAGGATGAAAATTGAAACGTATTATCAGAGACTTTTTGATGTGCCCGTGAATGGCAGGTCTGAAGACAGTTATTCTATGCTCAATGAAGGGGCAAATTTTGGTGTATTCAGCCCTGATACGTTGCTCAATGATGGAGCAGGTCAGAATATCGGCGTTGAACTTACGGTGGAAAGGTTTTTCCATGACGGGTTTTATTACCTGATCACAGGTTCTGTATTCGATTCAAAATATCGTGCTTCTGATGGCAAATGGAGGAGTACCGCCTTTAATAACAATTATGTAACCAACATGTTAGCAGGTTATGAATTTGAAGTGGGTTCCTCTGAATCAAAAAGAAACGTGATTAACTTTAATATCAAAGCCACATATGCCGGAGGACAACGTTATGTGCCATTCAATGTTTTTTTTGATGAGCAAAACCAGTTGTATGGAAGACAATACAGGCATGAGGATGCTTTTTCTATGCAATACAAAGATTATTTTCGTGCCGACCTGAGTGTTGGTTTTAAAATGAGCACAGGCAAGGTTACACAGGAATGGATGATCGAAGTCAGCAATCTTTTCAATAATCAGAATATTTTCAATATCGGTTTTAATCAACAAACCGGTGAGGAATTTTTTAATTACCAATTGGGAATGCTGGTTATTCCTCAATGGAGAATCAGGTTTTAATAATTTTTGATCTGTTGATGCCTTCTAAACAAAACAATTTCTTTATCAGAAGAACTGATAAAGAAAGATTATTTGTACATTGTGTGAGCAAAAAATCCCATATTCTCCGTGTTGTCCAGAAAAAGTAAGCATCAGGTGCAAGGTGGGTGATGAGTGAATAGACCGAGTTTACTTTTCCTGAATGGCTGTTCGCAAGGCAATCCCGATGCAGCAATTGCTGCTTTCAGTTAAGAGCTGGCAGAAAGACTGGTTGGATCCATCAAAAAAGGTTTGGTTGTGTCAACCAAACCTTTTGAAAAACGAATTCTTAGAATGTTGTTCTCAGAAATGTAAGAACGGTGTTTAGTTGTTTTTTACAAACTTCAATTTAAACACTTTTTCATTTTCACCATCCATGACTTTTGCCAATCTGGGCTCAAGTCTTCTTAGTTGTTTTTCTACATCTTTTTTTAGGATTTCACTGGAAGCAATAACTTTCGTATATTCCATCTGGTCTTTTCCATTGCTTTTCAACACAAAGAAAACCGATCCTGAAATATCCAACTCCTTTGCTACTACAGGATATTTGATCTCATTCTTGAGTAATTCACCTACGGGCGAGGGAGCGTTGGCGTTGTTGTCTTTGGCAGTTGTTGTTGCCACAAATAAAATCATCATACCGATAATCGAAAAAAATCTTGTTTTCATGATTGCAATAGTTTAAATGAATAATAAATTTTCGGGTTGCGCTTATTCTGTTTCAATCCATGTGCCATAGATTGTAAACAATAGATAATCAATTTTTTGTATTTGTTTTGTGAGGTTCTACATGTACGGTGGTGTTCGCAAGTGAACGGATTTTGCTCGTTTGCGTACAGGAAAAACTTTTTTTGGAAGAAAAGTTTTGATTTTTCCTAAAAAGAAGAATTACCGGATGGGAATTGAAATGGTGAAAAGTTCGCTGCTAAAACTGTTTTCAGCAATTTGTGCAAATTTTTACGATTATAACTCGTTGAAAATTTGTGTTAAGAGATGTATTTGTATGCGTGAAACGGTGAAGGAATATTTCTTTGTAATAGAGGAGTCTACTCCGAAAACTTGTTTTCGGACATAATTCGTTCAATTACCATATTTTTATTTATCTGAATATCAGGCATTATTATTAGTGTCAATTCGTGTAATTTGTGGACAATATACTTTTTAGAGTGGACTTATAGATTCAAAGACAATATTCTACTGCCTGTTACAAGTTATTTTAAAGTCACAAAGTTGACAGTTTTCGATGTTGGGCGTTTTAGTGAAAGGTGTTTCCGTATCAAAAATTTTGCTGAAGAGTGCTTTCAGTTCTTTTTCAAATATTTTCAGGGTTTCCTCATCAATATCTTTTTTTTGTTTGTTGACCATGATTGTTGGTGTCAATAGTCCTTTACCAATACTTCTCAATGAAAAGATACCTGGTAAAATAGGTGTTTTGCTTTGCTTTGATTGCCGGAACAAGTATGCATACATGAACAATTGAAAAGTTTTTCCCAGTTTCATTTCGCTTGTCAGATGCTCCCAGTCCTGAAGTTTTAATTCGGTGGATGGATCAACCTTCCCTGTTTTGTAATCAATAATTCTTGTGCTTCCTTTGAACAGGTCTATTCGGTCGGCAATACCCTTGATTTTCACTTTTTTATTCCTTTCGCCATCAGAGATGTTTATATGCGCAATAAGCTCTTCTTCGGCACTCAGGTAAGTGATCAGGTTGTTTTGCTTCATCTGTTCTTCAACAAATTCTTTTTCAAATTCTACGAAATTTTCCACATATCTGACGGCTACTTTGTACATCAAAAGGTTTTTTCCTGTAGTAATATCTCCGCCCGGGTAAAGTTTTTCGAATTTTTGCCGGGTAAGTTTTTGAACTTTTTTTAGCATTTGATCTAAACGGGTGGTGTCCAGAATTTTTTCTCCTCCAAAATGCTCTTCATACAAGTCCTGCAATACTTCATGTACAACGCTTCCCAATGTATTGGACTCAATGGTTTCTTCCAATGTGTCAGTTTCTGAAATACCCGCTATGTGCCGGAAGTAAAAAAACAACGAACATTTTATGTAGTGGTTTAGCGTTGAGGGAGAGAATCCCTTTGTATTGATTTCATCAAGAATCTTCAGAATATCTGGTGTTTTCCTGATGATTATGTCATTGTTTTTTTGGTCACTTGCCGAAGGAAGAGAAATGATCTGGTCTTTGATCTGAATAGCGGGATTGTATCCGGGCAATTCCATTTGCAACTGGGTGATAAATCTGCTTTTTTCACTGCTTCCCATATCCTGGGTTTGCGTATTGTATATGATATGGATGTTTTTTGCTCTTTGCAACAATCTGTAAAAATAATACGCATAAACCGCATCTTTTTCTTTTGTAACAGGTATGTTGTAATTAATTTTCACATCGAAAGGGACGAATGAATTGCCAGATCTGGATGCAGGTAATATATCTTCATTTGCCGACAGAATGATCACATTTTCAAAGTCGAGGTTACGGGTTTCAAGCATACCCATGATCTGAAGTCCTTGCAATGGTTCCCCAAGCATTGAAATGCGTGCTTCGCGGCTCATAGATTGAAAAAACATGAACAGGTTTCGCAAGTCCCATACGACTTGATTTTCTTCAACATACTTTTTGAGCTTGCGAATGATGATCTTTAAAAAATAAATCGATTCAAAATCTGTAAACCATGGCGATTTTTCAATAGAAATACCTTTTGCCAATGCATGGTCTTTGTAAGAGTGATGAAGCAAAACGGTAAGATCCTCTATGGCATCTAATATATCAGCAGGGGTGGTTGTGAAATTTCTGAAAAGAAACCCGTAAAGTTCTGAAATCTTATGGTGTTGATTTTTTTTATGGTTTTGTTCACGATAAACACGCAAAAACGGGTTTTTGGATCTGTTGATGGTTTCTATCCAGTGGTTGTATTCCAACGTGTTGAAACCTTTTGACTTCCAAAGCAAATTGACGGCAGGATGCCCAAAAAAACGCAGCAGATCTTTGTAGTAAAACGCGGGTTCTGTACCTGGTTTTGCGGTTTTCATTCTTTGGGTCGTAATATGCATCTGGAAAATTGTGACAATCAACCCATAAAGCGAAGTTTTTCGCAGAGGATATCCCATGGTTATATTTACCTTTTCAATTTCTTCAGGTATCGAATTGATCATGGGCATCAAAAGGTTTTCATTGGCAAGTACAATTGCTGTTTCGGGGCTGTTTGTATGCTCATAGGGCATGCTCTTTAAGATATTTGCACACAGTTTAACCTGGTTAACGCTTTTTGCCACACCATAGATGCGAATGTTTTTTGAGGCAAAACTAAAGTTGTCTTCCAGGAAAAGGATGCTGTCTTTTTTTTCTTTTTTCAGATGTTTCCGTATAAAATATCCTGCCTCATGGTGTTGGTTTTTGGGATTAAATGTATAATACCGGTCTGCATCCCATAACTGTTCTGCAATCCCCCTTTTCTTTAAAGTGTTTATGAGTTTTTCTTCGGTGTAGGATAAAGCGTTGAAACCTGCAAAAATCAATCTTTTCCATGGAATGGTAATTGTTTGGGCGTTCCGGGCAGCAATGCGGTAAGCCAAACCATGGTAGGCCAATTGCTGTTCCAGCAGTCTCTCTCTGAATTTCTGATGGTAGATCTTTAGTTTTTTGAAAAACCGGAGATATTTCATCTGAAAATCGGAGGGTTCCGTTTTTTCCGGATTCCAGGCTTCGATGCGTTTAATATCTAAAAGGTTTTCAAAGAGATTTTCTGCATTTTCTACGTTGGTGTCTATTTCATTAAAATCTTTGAGAACCACGGGAGCCCATTTAAGAAATTCCTCCAGATCATCTGCCTTCTCTTTTTCCACCTCTTGGTAGGTTTGATAAAATTCAAGCAATAAAGAAAGTGGTTCGGGGATTTTCAATGTATTTACCCGGGCAATAAATTCATCCATACTCATAATGTCGGGAGCCCACGAAGCGTTTTGAATGATTTCAGCCAGGTGCTTTTTCAAAAACAGACCTGCCCGTTGGTTTGGAGTAACAATGCATATTTCATGCATTTTTTTGTTGTCTGTTTTGCTTACGTAAGAAGCAACCTGTTCTAAAAAGGTGAGCATAAACAATGTTGTTTGAGGGGATGCTATGAGTTTTGTTGTAACATGGCTTCGGCCCGGGCAATTTTTTCTGTAGTGCCCAGGTCTGCCCATAGTTGGGCGTCATGCTGATATGCCATGATTTTGTGCTGAAATGCCAGACGAAGGTAAACCTGATTAATGGAGAATCTTCCGGATTCGGTTATTTCCGGAAAAATAGAAGGACTGATAACATGAACTCCGCTAAATGCCAATGCTACAGGAGTAGAAGGGGTAGAGTAACATTTTATTTCGCTGCCGGTTTGAATGTTTTGCCAACCGCATAATCGCTTGTCGTGCCACAAGAATCCCCTGGTGGAGTTTCTGTTACTTACCGCCAGGGTTGCAATTGCATTTTCTTCAAGGTGTTTTTGATACATGTCCTGAAGGTTGATGTTGGATATGATGTCTACATTGTGGACAAAAAATGGTGCAGACCCCCTCAAAAAACCTGATGCCTTAAGTAGCCCTCCTCCGGTGTCCAGCAGCATCTCGCTCTCATCCGAAATGTGAAAGGTAACGCCGGTGTAGTTAAGGTTTTCGATTGTTTTTTTTAAATAACCGGCAAAATGATGGACGTTGATCACGATTTCTTTTACACCAGCATCCAGAAGAGTTTCTATGGTTCTGTGCAGCATGGTCTTGCCACCAACCTCTACCAGTGCTTTGGGTTTATCATTGGTTAATGGTGCAAGACGAGTACCTAATCCTGCCGCAAAAATCATTGCTTTTTTACCCATATATAATTCTTTTTACTTTATTGTTTTTCAAGGGGAACTTTGTCAGATCAATAAAAAATAAAAACAGAAGTTTTATTTGATCTTTTTTGCTTTGCATAAATTTTTCTTTTTCGCTGCCTTCAACCTGCATTTTCTGCATTCATATTTTTCATGCGGATGTTTCAGTATTCCGCTTTTTTTACACATTTTATCTGCCATCGTACCTGAAGTTTTTTGGGAATAAATACTCCATTCCACCTGCGTTCATAAAACAAAAATCCTACAATGAATTCATGGGCCAATATTGTTCTTCATTATGTTGAAGATCAATGGTTACATCATATTTATCGCCGAGGTGGCGGGCAAGTTTTTCGGCACTGAAAACAGAGCGATGCTGACCACCGGTACACCCATAGGAAACCATCAGGTGAGTGAACCCCCTTTTTAAGTAAGCTCTAACAGATTTTTCAACCAGATTGGATGTATCCTCAATGAATTCTTTTACCGCTTGTTCTTTTTCAAGGTATTCTATCACTTCCTTATCTTTTCCTGTCATCTGTTTGTATTTTTGTTCTCTTCCAGGGTTGGGAAGGCTTCGGCAGTCGAAAACAAAACCTCCTCCATTGCCTGATTCATCGGCAGGGAAACCTTTTTTGAAAGAAAAACTTCTGATGCTTACTTTGAGAATTGTAGCAGGTTGATCGAATTTTTTCAGTTGTGGCGACTGGATCATTTTTTCTGCTATATCTCTTAAGTAAGGAGTTTCGTGGGGTATTTTGTCGTTGTTGAGTAACCAGTGCAAGTTCCGTTTAGCATAGGGTATGCTTTGAAGGAACAATGATTTTTTCTCGTAGAATCCCCTGAAACCATATGCGCCCATTGCCTGCATGATGCGAATGAGCACAAACCCATAGAAATGCTTTCTGAAAAGGTTTTCATTAAATTGATGGTGCTTTTTCAAAGATTCGATATAATAAGTCAGCAACTCCTCTCTTTGATCCGGGTGGATGTTTGCTTTGGCATCGTAAAGCAAGGAAGCGATATCGTATTGTAGTGCTCCTTTTCTTCCACCCTGGTAATCTATAAACCAGGGATTGCCATCTCTGATCATAATATTGCGCGACTGGAAATCACGGTAAAGGAAAAAATCCTGCTCGGCATCAAGCAGATAGTTGCACAATGCCTGAAAATCATCCTCCAGTTTTTGTTCATCGTAAAAAATTCCGGCCAGTTTCAAAAAATAGTATTTGAAATAGTTCAGATCCCACATCATTGAATTTCTATCGAAAGCATGCCTTGGAAAACAAACGGAAAAGTCCAGCTCCCTGGCGGCTTTTATTTGAAAATACGGTAGTTGGTCAAGAATTTTTCTGTAAAGATCCATGATCTGATCATCGAAAAGAACCTGTTCACGATGATGGGGCAGAAGCGAATAAAGCGTTGTGTCTCCCAGATCCTCGAGCAGGTAGGAAAAATTTTCCGTATTCCGGGTTATGATCTCAGGTACCGGTAACCCGAGGTTTCTAAAATGTTTGCTAAAACTCAGAAAGGCAGTGTTCTCTTCTTCAATGGGATTGTAAACCCCTATGGTTGTGCCCTGGCGATGATATATCCTGAAATATCTCCGGTCTGATCCTCCAGGGGGGAGAGGTTGGATTTCTAATGGAGATTCACCACTGTGGTTTGTAAATAGTTCTGTTATTATTTGCTGTTGTTCTGTGTGGTTATGCATAAATTGATTTTATTATTTTATTTGATGCTGTATGATCAAAGTTAGTGTTTTTTGATCTTTTTCCCTGTAAAAGATATCTTATCAGTATTGAAATTCTGTAAGTAGAATTGAAAAGATCATGTGCTTTTATGAGCGTATTGCATCCTGTTTCAGGAAATTGAAAGGAAAATATCAAATATCTGTTTGTTGAAGCAAATCTTCTGTTTTTTCATGCAACTCTTCTAATGTACCATTGTTGATGAGGGTATAGTCTGCCCGTTTGATGCATTCAGAAAGATTTTGTTTGCTGGGATCATGGGAATGCATTTCTCTCTTTTCGTTTTCAACAAAGGTCTGAAAATCTATTTTATCTGTTTCCGATTTTCTTTGGTAGATTCTTTGATAACGAAGCTTGATGTCGGCATCAACTGCAAGCAAAAGGAAACCAGAAGTTGTTTTTAATAAATCGATCTCACCAGGGGTTCGTATGCTTTCAATAATGGTGTTCTTTCCTGCCTGTTTCGCCTGGTTCATAAGTTGTTCAATGATATAAGCCGGATGATTTTTTTTTCTTATCTCATTGGCTGTTTTTGTGAGTGTATCACGGTTTACAGTACTTCCCTCTGATTGAATGACATTTGAAAGATATTCCCTTACCGAAAGATGTAAGAATCCATGATTTTTACAAAGATAATCTACTACGGCCCCTTTGCCGGCACCCATTGTTCCTGTAATCCCAATTATTCTCATTGATCTGAAATAAAATTTGGTTTATGTGAGACTTTTTTCTGTATGCTCCCTTTTATGTTGTTTCTAATCAAAATTTAAAGAGAGATGCTTAAAATCAGATCGCCACGATCTGATTTAATTCTGGCAAAGATATACAATATGTTTATTTTGAAAGAATGGAGAGTTTCTATCGACGTTTTGTTTGTTTCTGACAAAAAAATGTCTTTTATGCGAAAAAAAATGGCGGTTTGTTGACTTTTTGACCTTGTTTTTATCTTTTTGGGTGTTACATTCTCTCTCTCATTATTTGTTCATGTACCCATCCGATATGCTCATACACCCAAAACCCCCTTTCCTACAATTGCATCAAAAAGTCTTTTTTTACCAGTTTGCTCATGCTATTTTTGTGTTGGAAATCTAACTTACTATGGCTGAGAAAAACCGAAACTCATGGGAGGTGGTAAAGCAATTAATCGCTTTAAATAGATTGGGAATTTTGTATTTATAGATTCCCGGGATAAAAAAGTGTTACCTTTTCAAAAAAAAAGGAACACTTTTTTATTATCGGTCTTAATTAGAAGGATTCCAGTATCATTTGATTTTAATTACAAAAAAATATCATTGTTTTGAGCAAAGTATTAAGATCATTTATTATCGATGATGAATCAGACTCGAGAGATTTGCTTTCCTTTTTGTTGTTACAGGATCGTCAACTCGAGATTATTGGTTATTATGCTGATGCCTCTGATATTGTGCATGAAATTGAGCAATATCACCCAGACGTTATTTTTACAGATATATCTCTTCCTTTTTTCAGTGGTTTAGACGCAGCTGAATTAATCCGGGAAAAATTCCCCAATATTAAGATCGTTTTTTTGACTGCCTACTCCAAATTCAAACCCAGAGCCATGCAGTTATCTCCTACCGGGTTTTTGCTCAAACCTTTTGATGTAAATGAAGTGAAAACCTGTATCAACCAATTAAAGCATGAAATACCCGGTTAGTAACACGCATGCTATCTTGCCCGCAGAACAGTGACACATTTCCCCATTTCCGGTCTTATTGACCTGTTTGAAATTTGACTTTCAATTTATCTGACTGCCTGGTGTTTTTTCCGGGGATCTCTCATCATTGATCTTTATTGCCTGTTTATTGCTGAATTTTATATATTCATTTGTTTGGGTGTGGCAAAAAATTATTGCAATTCCCCTGTTCAAACACTATATCTCTTCAAATGGTTGTTTTCTTATCCAGAACTTTAATAAATTAAGTTTCCTTGCTGATCATAAAAATTCCAACCTGTTTCCCTTTTTATGAGATTGTTTGGCGATTTTTTGCTATAAAACGACCAATCGATTTGTTAATATTGTTTGGTATGTATTCGGTGTATTTTATGTAATTTTAATTAAATTAGCCTCTTTGTTTTTGATAACAGTAAAACAATCGTCATTCAGGTTATGATTTGTAAAAAACTTCTCTTATTCTTTTGTTTTTTTGCTGTTATTGTATTATCTAAAGCGCAATACCCCAGTTTTAAAGAACTTCATACCGGGAACGGATTGGCGCAGAATCAGGTAACCTCGTTTTTTCAGGATCGTAATGGATACGTTTGGTTGGGAACAAAAGCCGGTTTAACCCGGTACGATGGAATAAAATGCACTAATTTTTTTGAAAAAGACGGTCTGGCCTGCGATTTTGTTACCAGTGTAGTGCAAACATCTGATGGGCAGATTGTCGTTATTTGTAAAAAAGGAATATCGGTTTTTGATGGTGAGTCTTTTAAACCCTATTTATATGAAAGCGATTCGCAGTTTTACAGATGGA
This sequence comes from uncultured Bacteroidales bacterium, assembly GCA_964390665.1. Lineage (GTDB taxonomy): Bacteria > Bacteroidota > Bacteroidia > Bacteroidales > UBA7960 > SKVR01. Next base: position 11,241 of record CAYMLS010000062.1, read on the forward strand.
AAAGAACGCAGTTTATAACCCATGCATTGAATGATGGATGGATATTCACCATTGCTTCAGGAGAAAATATTGTTTTCAAAAATGGTGAGTTTTATCCGGCAGATACCCTTTTCCCGGGGATCGGAAACTATGACATCCTTCATCTTTGGTTTGCTGAGGATAAGGAAAGCTTCTTATTTCAGAACAAAGAAGGATTGTATTTATACCAGAATCAGAAGATCATCCAAATGAAGTCTGTCAAAGATGATCAGTTTACCCATGTTTTGTTGGCTTCTGATAAGTCTTTTGTGTCGCTGATAGAAGATAGTCTCTACTTTTTCGATCAAAAAAGCCTGGTTCCCGATACCGTTATCTCTAATCCTTATTATAATCAAAAAAACCGGGTTCCTTCATACATTGATAATGATCAAATAATGTATATGATTGAATCCCCTAATATTCTCCATCTTGGTGAACTAAAGTCGGACAATGTTTTATACAGTTTTGCTTTAAATTTCCCTCGTATTTGGTCTGTTGAGAGCGACAGGGAAAATAATATATGGATCGTTGGTGAAAGGGGTGTGAATCTGATTCTCAATCATGCCATATTAAACTTTCCTAAAGGAAACGATGCGCCGGATTACATTTGGGATGTTGTTCAGGATCTTGAAGACAATATTTGGGTAAGTACTTTTTCAAAAGGGCTTTGGCGGTTCGATGGTGAGGGTTTTGTTCCGGAAAAGGTAGAAGGTCTCAATCCAAAACAAACACGGGGTAAACCCCCTATATTTTACATGGGGTCTTTCAGAGATAAAGAAGGGAATATCTGGTTGCCCTCTTCAATAGGTATAGTAAAAGTTGAGGATGGCACAGCGCGATATCAGTCTCAGCTTCCCAACGCACAAGCCCTGTTTGCTTTTCAGAATCCACACAACAACGATATTTTCTTTGCGATGTTGAACGATCTTGTGGTGCTCAAACCTGATGGATCGTTTAAAACACATGGCGTTTTTCCCGGTAATAAGCAGGGGATAATCCTTTCGGTTGCATCTGATAAATATGGCAATACCTGGGTGGCAAATTCTTCAGGAATTTCTGTCTGGAATGATCGGGAATTTACCCATTTGCCAAACGATACACTTTCATTTGATGAGGGCGCTTTTTCCATGGTTACAGATCATAAGGGGAATATTTGGATAGGCAATAACAAGGGATTGTATTTTTTTGATTATACCGCTAATGTAAGGAAAATAGAAACTGATTTTATTGATCATTATGTTACGGACCTGCAGGTTGTTGATAGCACTGGTCTTTTTATTGGACTGATAGGGGGCATGGGATATCTTGATCTGGAATCGTTTTATGATGAAGACAAAACAGAAATTGATTTTTTTGATCAAAGTACCGGGTTTTTAGGTATGGAGGTTTTGCAAAACGGCAGTACAGTGTTAAACGATGGTACGCTGCTTATATCAGCATCTGATCGCCTTATACAGTTTGATCCCCGGAAAATAAAGCTGAATACTTCCAGTAAACCCAATATTATCCTCACAGAGATCTCTGTTCTGGGAGATGATATGGATTGGCATCCTGCAAATTTGAGAAAATTGCCATATAATCAAAGAACTGTGTTTAAGCACAATCAAAATTTTTTACGCTTTCACTTTGAGGCGGTAACCATGACCCACGCAGAAAAGATCGTGTATCGTTATAAACTTGAAGGACTTGATGACCAATGGTCGAAACCCCTTCAGGAGAGATTCGTAAATTTGACTTTTTTACCACCGGGAGACTATACATTTTGGATTGATGCTTCTGATAGCAAGGGTACGTGGACAGGAAACCCGGTGAAATTCGAATTTTCTATTCTCCAACCCTGGTGGCATAAACCTGTTGTTGTGATGTTAGGTGTGTTTTTATCGGTACTAATTATCGTATTGCTGGTTATGTTTGTGTATGATAAAATAAAACGGCAGAAATTCAAAAGATTGCAGGTAGAAAAAAGGATCACTGAACTTAAACTCGGGGCATTGAAATCGCAGATCGATCCTCATTTTGTTTTTAATGTAATGAATAGTCTGGGCGCTTCTATTTTTAAAGGCAACAGCATGGAGGCGTATTCAACACTCACCAAGTTTGCACGATTGGTGCGCCAGGCAATAGAGAACAATGAGTCTTCTTTTTCAACCATTGAATTTGAAATTGACTTTGTGAGGTCATACCTCGATCTTCAGAAGCAAAGATTTAAAAATGTTTTTGATTACAACATCTTTATTGATGAAAATGTAGATACCTGTACTTTTATACCCCGGCTTTTAATTCAAAATCTTGCCGAAAATGCTGTGAAGCACGGTGTGGGTCCGCTTCATGAAAACGGATTGATAACCATTAATATTCGAAAACTCACAGATTCCACCCTGCTTGTTGTTGAGGATAATGGGGTAGGGCGAATGGCTACCAGGGAACATAATTCTGCCTCTACCGGCATAGGACTTGCTGTAAATCGTGAATTGATCAAGATTTTTAATGAATTCAATGCTGAAAAAATCAAAATGGAGATCACTGATCTTTTTACTTCTGGTAATGTTCCGGCAGGAACAAAGGTAGAGGTGTCGGTGCCGGATAATTATAAATATGAGATGTATGCACGTGAGAAAGAAAGTTTTGCGGAGGAATTGGTTGATCTCTGAAAAATGCAATCAAAACGGCAAACAATGATGTCAGGTTATTTCTAAGTCTCATTTCTAATTTGGAATAAAATGGAAATAAAAGTTTTTTTAGTTGATGATGAGCCACATTCGATAGATCTGGTCAGGTCTATTCTTGAAAACCACGCTGATGTGAAAATCGTCGGAGTAGAATCAAATCCCGATGAGGTGGTCGCTCACATTAGATTCTCGCGTCCTGATTTGATTATTTGCGATATACAAATGCCAGGAATAACCGGTGTGGATTTGATAAAGCAGTTACGTGACCTGAATTACAGCACAGATGTTATTTTTCTGACTGCCCATAAAAATTATGCACTCGATGCTTACAAAACACATCCTTTTGATTATATTTTAAAACCCGTCGATCCGGTTGAATTATACGAATCCATCAACAGGTGGCAAAAATTGAGAATACAACAATTGAATCCCGGAAATAACAATCAGTTGAATACTACAGCAAATGCTTATGAAAAGTTGAGGTTTAACAATATGCATGGTTTTATTCTCGTAAAACCTGATGATATTATCTATTGTGAAGCAAAAGGAAATTATACCCTTCTGAATTTGATTTCAGATAAAAAAGAAATGATCAGCCAAAATTTAGGTACACTTGAGGAAAAACTTTCAAAATATAAGTTTTTCAGATTAAACAGATCTTTCCTCGCCAACATACAGTATATTGTTGAAATTGATAAAAAGAAAAAAGTATGTGTATTAAAAGATGAAGAGGTACTGGTTCATTTACCTGTTTCCATAAAGCGTGTTCGCGAATTGGAAAAATATATCTGATAAGCAGGTGTGAAAAAATGATGCTTTTGCAAGTAAAATAAACTTCTTAATTCAGAAAAATTGATACTTTTACATGCATTTTTGATGATAAGTGACCAATAAAACATCTTTCCGGTTGATTCATTTGTAAAAAAAACCGTTTTGAAGATACTGGTTTTTCTTTTATCTGAAATATCAGGTAAGGTATCTTCATTTTTAATCATTTTCAGATTTAAGTCTATGCCAGTAGTTTTTGTAAGAAAGTTTAATCAGCAGAGTATATAAATTTCAAATTAAAAACAGAGCGTTAAGAATAAATTTAAAAACGAAAACAAGTTATGGAAAAAACAAGTAATCGGTTACCGGGCGATACCAATATGCCCAGAGTTATTTATTTATCCGTTGTTGCCGCTTTGGGCGGTTTTCTATTTGGATTTGATAGTGGTGTCATTAATGGTACTGTAGATGCTCTTCAGGGAGCTTTTAACTCAGATGCTGTTGGAACAGGATTTAATGTAGCATCCATGTTATTGGGTTGTGCTGCAGGTGCTTTCTTTGCCGGAACTTTGGCCGACAAATTTGGTCGTAAGTATGTGTTGATCGCCGCCGCTGCCATGTTTATAGTTAGTGCCTGGGGGTCAGGTATTTCTGGTAGTTCCACAGAGTTTGTTATATATCGTGTACTGGGTGGGTTGGCCGTAGGAGCCGCCAGTATTCTTTCTCCTGCTTACATAGGAGAGATCGCTCCTCCTCAGATCAGGGGCAGATTGATCTCTTTGCAACAACTTGCCATTGTGTTGGGGCTGTTTTTTGCATTTTTCAGTAATTATAATCTTGCGCTACAGGCTGGTAGTTCTTCCAGTGAATTATGGATGGGGTATAATGCCTGGCAGTGGATGTTCTGGATGGAGCTAATACCTGCTTCCCTGTTTTTTTTACTCCTTTTGTTTATTCCCGAATCGCCCAGATATCTGGTAGCTGCAGGTAAAGCAGATAAGGCGCTTGATGTATTGGCCAGTTTAACCAATAAAGTATTGGCCAGCAAACAGGTTGAAGAAATTAAAAGCACTGTGGTCGGGCAACGTAAACCGCGCATTACTGATATTATAAACAATACCACCAAAAAAGTGCATCCTATTGTATGGATCGGTATGGCATTGGCTGCTCTTCAGCAGTTCACCGGCATCAATGTGGTTTTCTATTATGGTTCTGTGTTGTGGCAGGCTGCCGGCTTTACCGAAGCCGATGCTCTTTTGCAAAATGTGATCACAGGTACCGTCAATATCAGTTTTACCATTCTCGCTATATACCTGGTAGAAAGATTGGGAAGAAAAAAATTACTCATGATTGGTGGATTAGGACAAGCAATGATGCTGGCGATCCTCGGACTATTATTTACTTATGGTTCGCAACCGGCAGCAAATCCGGAGGATGGCATTCAGATGATCGGTAATAATGGTGTTTATGCACTTCTTGCCGCCAATGGTTATGTGGCATTTTTTGCCTTTACATGGGGACCAATCATGTGGGTTATGCTGGGTGAAATGTTCTCCAATAAATTCAGGGGTGCTGCCCTGGCGGTAGCAGGTTTGGTGCAGTGGTTGTCAAATTTCCTGATTACCATTACTTTCCCGATTTTGCTGGCAGGTATCGGGTTGGGCGTTTCCTACGGTATTTATGCCGCGTTTGGCGTTGTGGCATATTTTGTTGTTAAAAAATATGTTACAGAAACCAAAGGTAAAACCCTGGAGCAGATATCCAAAGAGCAGGAAGAAATACTTAGTACAACAGAATAAAAAAAGTTTTTCAGAATAAATATGCCTGTTTTACTTCACCTTTGCGGCGACAGTAAAACAGGCATGTTTTCTACCAAAAAACAGAAGCATGTTAAAAGGAATCTCACCTTTGCTCTCGCCCGAAATCCTTAAAAATCTTGCCATGATGGGGCATGGCGATGAAATTGTTCTGGCAGATGCCCATTTTCCCGGCCATTCATTGAATAGGAATGTTTTGCGTGCCGATGGAGTACGAATTGCTGATCTGCTAAAAGCTATTCTACCCCTTGTTGAACCCGACACCTATGTCGACCATCCTTTGCTGATGATGCAACCTGTTGATGGCGATACTGCCGATCCGAAAGTTGAAAGATCTTATCTGATTAGTGTACAATTTACCCATCCTCAGATTCAGTCTTTCGGAAAACTGGAAAGGTTTGCCTTTTATGAAAGGGCCAAATATGCATTTGCTATTGTCATGACCGGTGAAACGGCCAAATATGGCAATGTCATTCTTAAAAAGGGCGTTACTCCAATTTGAGAAGGAATTTGATGAGTCCCCTCCGACAACTTGTTTTTGGTAAAATTGACTTCGTTGGGTTTCGGTTTGCTCCGGTTTGTGGACCCTATACTTTTTGGCGTGGAATCATCTTTTGTTTTGTTGCCCTGAAAAATATGGAACTCATTGTTGAATACATTTCCCATAAAATCAACTGTCCTTAAACACTGCTTCACTGATTTCTCCATAATTTAGCAACTATCTCATGAAGACATTGAGTTGTAAGTTTAAGCAAATAATTTAAACAGTATGTAAATTCACGGATACTGAAACTTACGATAATCCGTAATTTTACTGGCTATTATACTGCAAAGTGTTTTGTATTTTTGAGGAGGTCGTTTTTTAAATAAAAGAATGATTGCAATGGCAGAGGATCTCACTATTTAAATGTTTACTGTTTTTCGTGTAATCATTTTCACTAAACCTGGTTTCATGTTTATGAAGTACCTCTGTTATGGAGTTTTTAATACTGTTTGCATTTTATTTTCAAGCAAATTGTTTCATCCTTTATGAATTTTATGTCAAGTTGTTTTGATATGTCCTGCTCACCAACCCGGCAATTCTAATATTATTAACTGTACTGCACTATGATGACGCGCGAGGAAGAAAAACTGTTAAGGCGCTTAAAAGAAGAAAATGAAAAACTGGAAGCAGAAAATTTACATCTGAAAAAGTTGTTATACCATCAAAAGGATAAAGATGATGGTGTTGCAAAACCTGAAGACAGATCAGATTTTTTTTCAAGGATATTGCCGGATGCTTTAAAAAATGTTGAACACGCCCTTGTGATCACCGATGAGAATGGATTGGTGGAGTATGTAAATCATTCCTTCGAGAAAATGACCGGGTTTTCCTACCAGGATGCCAAAGGGAAAAACCCGGCAGATTTTATTAAATCGGGTTTAAACCCTGTTGAACTTTATAAGGATCTTTGGAAAACCATCAAAAAGGGTCAACAGTGGTCAGGAGTGATCATCAATAAGAAAAAAGATGGATCGATCTATCATGAAGAAATTGCCATTACTCCCTTTCAGGATCCCAAAACAAATAAAAACTATTTTGTTGCGCTGAAAACGGATATTACATCCAAAGTTTTATTACATCAGCAACTCACCCTGAGTGAAAAACGTTTCAGGGATCTTGTTTATCATGTAGATGGTATTGGGGTACAAGGGTATAAAAAAGATGGTACTGTTTTTTTCTGGAACAAAGCCAGCGAATTATTATACGGATACAAAGAAGAGGAAGCCTTGGGGAAAAACCTGCTCGACCTGCTCATCCCTCAGGAAATGAAAGCACATGTAAAGAAAAGATTGGATAATATAGAAAGTGATCAGTCAGGTTTTCCTTTCTCAGAGGAGTTGTTTCTGAGAGATAAATTTGGTAAACCTGTGCATGTGTTCACCAATCATTCATTGCTGATCAATCAGGAAAAAGAACCGGAGTTGTTTTGCATCGATATTGATTTAAGTGGGCAGGATAATGCGGAGTCTATGATCAAACAAGAATCAAAAAAAAGTGAATGGATAGCAAAACAGGGGTTTGATTTGCTTAAGTGCACGGATACCGATCAATGTCTGGATATCATGACACAAACCTTGTATGCTGCCTTGCCTGACACTATTTTGGCTATTACCCGGTTTTTGCCTCACGGAAAGAGTGTTAAATTGTTTGATGTGAAGGGGTTAGAGGGGAGTTTGCTTGACAGGGTGGCGAAATTACTGGATATAGATATAAAAAGTAAAACTTTCAACAGAATACCTGATAGATATTTCGAACCCATGAAATTAAAAAAAATCAACATGGGGTTTGGATGGGTTTTAAAGGATGCGGGGTTTGCCAACGGAGTTATAAACAAGATTCTCAAAATTATAAGGGTGCACGATCATTATTCTATCAATATTTCCGCCAAAGAACACTATTTTGGGAATGTAACCATTTTAACACGCTCACCTGATGATGTTCCAGACAGTCACTTCGTGGAGTCTGTTGTGCATCAAACTGCTCTTGCTATGTTACAGATAGAATCGCATCAGCAATTACAAAAAAGTGAATTCCGGTTTCGAAAGATCCTTGATATCGTTCCACAGTTCATTTCTCATGTCAATAAAGAGCTGGTTTACGATTTTGCCAATAAAACCTACGAAACGAAATTTGAGATCAAACCCGAAGAAATGATCGGGAAACCCTTGAAAGAGGTAATAGGTGAAAAAGCTTTCCAGAAAGCATATAAGCATATTCAGGCAGTTTTAAACGGAGAGCAGGTTAAATATCTGGAGAAACTTCATTATAAAAACGGGCAGGAACTTTACATTGAAGGAACTTTAATACCTGACGATTTTGATGGGGAGGTAAACGGATATTATGGCATATTAAATGATGTAACGGAATATATAAAGTCCCGGGAAAATTTAAAGAAAAGTGAAGAACAATATAAACTGATTTTTAACAGCTCGCCGCTGGGTATTTTTCATCTGGATGGAAAGGGTGCATTTGTAAAGGTCAACAGAAGTTTTGAGTCTATTACAGGAATGAAGAACAAAGATGTAATAGGCAAAAGCATTTTTGCACTGGGTTATGAGGAAATAAATAAATATGCCAGGGAAGTATTGAAAGGGCGAGACGCCGCTTTTGACCTGAAGTATGAGTCGCCTGTGGCAAATAAAAGTATCCCTGTCAGGGTTTTGTTTTCCCCTGTGTTATCTCAACAAAAAGTTGAAGGAATGATCGGTATCATTGAAGACAGAAGCACGTTTGTTGAAAAGGCAGAACTGGAAAAGAAAGTGGCAGTTGCGGAAGAATCAGCGAAGTTTAAACAGAACTTCCTGGCCAATATGAGTCATGAAATACGAACCCCTCTAACAGGTGTCCTCGGTATGATCGATATTATGGAAAACACCGGTCGTAATGAAAATTACCGGGAATATATTTCCATTTTAAAACAATCTGGCGATAATTTGAGGGAAATCATTAATCAGGTACTTGATTTTTCTAAAATAGAGGCAGGAAAAACCATATTGCATAAAAATGCTTTTGCATTTAACCGCCTGACGCAAAAAGCACAGCACTTATTTGATAATATTTGTAAAAAACCCATTGCTTTTGTCATTTCTGTTGATCCCGATATTCCTGATGTAATTGTTGCAGATGAATATCGAATTACCCAGATTATCAACAATTATTTAAGCAATGCTGTGAAATTTACCGATGAAGGAAGTATTACACTGAAAGCAG
>CAYMLS010000063.1:0-19966 GCA_964390665.1 uncultured Bacteroidales bacterium
TATTCCATTTCACTTTCATCTGTTTATAATTTTATTAAAGCGGTTCTCGTTTTTTCAACGAGAGAGCTCGCTAACAGTCTGACTGCATGCTTTTGATGCCGCGAATTATAATTATGGGCGTGTGTGTCAAAATCTTTGTCATGGCTCGGTTCAACTGTTTATAATTTTATTGAAGCGGTTCTCGTTTTTTCAACGAGAGAGCTCGCTAACAGTCTGACTACATGCTTAACATGCCGCGAATTATAATCATGTGCGTGTGTGTCAAAGTTTTTTCATGCTCGGTTCATCTGTTTATGATTTTGGTTCTGATCAAGATAATCGATCTCTGATTTGTAGCTTATGGCAGCAAACATGGTTGATCTTAACAAAATGGGAGCATCAGCTTTTTCATTGTACAACCAGTTTGGATGTTAGGTATTTATCTTTCAATAAAACACCAACCAGGTATATGCCTGTTGGCAATTGACCAACATCAATCCGTGGCATCGTTTTGTTAATTTCGGCTTTTTCCACAATCATTTTGCGGCCTGCAAGGTCGAGCACTTCAATGGTGATTTCGGTTTGATCGTTGATCAGGTGATCATCCAATTCAAGATGAATATAGTTTTCGGCAGGATTAGGGAATAGTGAAAAATGGGTATGTGAAGCAACTGTATTTTCAACAACGGGAGTTATTTCTCCATCATCAATAGGTTGCGCCTGATCGGCAAAGGCATTCAGGTAAAGATTTCTGCCACGAAAACCCAGGAAGAATTGTTCGGTATTGAAAAAGTGCGCACTCATAAGGACAAATTGCGGTGTGTCGAATCCGAAATCGGGAATGATATATTCTGTCCAGGTGGTGGCCTGGTCGTTACTCATAAACAGCTTGTTGTAGGGTGCAAAATTTTGGTTGAAATGACTTTGGGCAATGGCAATCTGGTTTTCGCCCAGGGTTTCCAAAGAAAGACCCTGACGTGCAAAATTTACATCGGTGGTAATGCCATCACGGCGTGTCCAGTTGTTGCCTCCGTTGGTAGTAACATAGGTAACCAGTTTTTCGTCGCCTTCGGTGCCAACAACATAGCCCACATTATCCGATGCCATTTCAATATCCAGGATTTCGAAACCCGGCGCAATCAAAAACAATTCTTCCACATTATCATAACCAGGTACATTGTATTTTCTTATTCTTACACCGTCGGTTTCAGGGCGGGCACCCATGAGATGTCCTGACGGCATAAAATCGCCATATGCCACATTGGCACTAACAGGTGCATTGCTGAAGCTGGCTGCTGTATCGATACTCATGATGGGGGCGTTGGCATAGGTAATAATGCGTCCGTTGCCATTGTGCTTCAAATAGGAATCAGAATTGATGGTAGCTGATCCTGAGGGTGTCCAGGTTTGTCCTCTGTTGGTACTACGGTAAACCCAGCCCCCAAAGGTGCGTGCAATAATGATGCTGTCGTTGAGTACATTGGCAGCCATAAGGCGTTGATTTATAAAGGGCTCACCGATTTCAAAATGGTAGCCCCCATCATGGCTGACGGCAAAGAAACCCTCATCACCCACAATAATTCCCAGGTTTTTATAAAAGGATACATCGTTGATGTTTTCTGTGGGAAGGGGTTCAAAGATCAAATGCCAGTTCTGGCCCAGATCCGTTGAATAATAAATACCGCTATCGGTTCCAATCTGATAAATTCTTTCCCCGGCAAAATAAATGTCAAGTGAAAGGTTGGGGCGAGGCCTTTCTTCCCAGGTATCGCCTCCATCTTCAGTAACAAAAATATTGTTGAACCAGTTTTGAATCAATATGCCTGTTTGGTGATCTTTAAATACCACCCGCCCTATGGTAGGGAAGTTTGGGGATATGTTTAGTTCCTGCCATGTTGCGCCACCATCGGTACTTTTGTTTGTTACACCCGACCCGCCACAAAACATCAGGCTGTGGTTGACCACATGAGTCCAGGTGGTTGTATTGGGCAGATTGAAGATAAAATCCTGGTTCGGGAAGGTTTCGCCGCCATCGGGTGAAATGTGTATTCTCTGGTTATTGTTTAAATAATAAATTGTATCTCCAACAAAGGCTGGATTGTTAAAACCGTTGACCCAACCAATGGACTGGAATGATACACCATCCTCAGAAATGTAAAGATAATTGTTGGTGGAGAAACTGGTATGGACCAGGTAGCCGTAAGGAGTATTATAAACAGCAAGCAACGATTGCGTTTGATTGGTTGTGTAGGTAATATCAGATGGCGTCCAGGATGTGCCGCCATCCTGGGTATAATACAATGCACCGTTGCTGATGATAACTCCATTGAGGGGATCCTTCATTGCCCTTTGCAAAGGTGAAAAAATCAAATGCCCCGTTTCCTCGTTTTTGTGCTCCCATTTAAGGGTATTCAGGTTAATGTGCGTATAGAACTTTTCATATTCTGAATGGCCGTTCGTGTTGGCAAAAACCATAATAGAATCATTCAGCAGATAGCGGGAAGGATTGTAGTAGGATTGTACATGTAAAAACCCACCTGCCGGGTTTTGAGCATTTAACAGTGAAAATCCGAAGAACAGGGTAATAAGTAGCGTTTTTTTCATCATTACTTTTGTTTATTTGTTGTTAACTTTAAATAATAGAACCAGAATTAATGAGGGAGCAGATAATCGCTTCCGATCATTTTTATTCTTTGTTGATGTTTATGTATTCAGGTTCTGGTTGCATTTTACAAAATAACATCTACTTTTCAGGAATTTAAATACGCAGTTATGCGTATTTTTCCGTTAACCAAACATTACTTTGTTTGCTTATAAGTACCTTATGTATGTTAAAAAACATCTTTCGTCCAGAATAAATGATTATCATTGCACCTAGATTCTGGTGCTTGGTAATTTATTTGGTTTTGATCTGCAGCTATTGCAACTTATTTGATTGTTTTATAATGGTAATAACAAAACAACCTGGATGCTTAAATCAAAATTCATTAAAAGTGTTGACGATTTTAGCACTATTCTTTTTCTTAAATACTTTTTTGTTTTTTAGGCAGACTTACGCAACACCTGTTTTGCAACAGCGTGCCATGAGTTTTATGCATGATAACAAATACGATTCGGCAGCAGTATATTTTAAGCTGTACTACGAAAGTCTTGTGGCAGACAGCCTCGATCCCATGGCCCGAACCGCCTTCCATACGGGCAGAAGCCTTGCCCGAAGCGGTGAATACGATGAAGCCATCATGTGGTTTCGCTTGTCTGCATCTCATTTCAGGGAGTTGGGGAATATGGATAATTACTGGGTAGCCATGGGAAATTTGTCTCTTATTTACCAAGACCTGGGTAAATACGAAGAAGCGGTTGCCCTTTCAGAGGAAACGTTCTCCTTTTTCCAACAGGAAAACGATACCCTTGAAATGGGAAAAACATTGAATAATCTTGCTCTCAATTATTACAGAAATCAGCAAACAGATAAAGCTATAGAAGTCTACCTCCGTTCCATTGAGCTGCTGGGAAACAGATATCCTGATGTTACTTCCAAAGCTTACAACCAGTTGGGAAATATCTGGGCTATGGATCTGGACGATGAAAGAAAGGCATTGTCGTATTACCTGAAAAGTTTGGATATGAAGAAAAGGTTGGGCGACCCGGCCAGCTTGTCGGTGGCCTATAACAATGTAGGTATTTCTTACAAAAACCTGCAAATGCCCGATAGTGCCCTGGTAAATTATCACCTTGCCCTTGATTATGCAGAAGAGAGCGGACGTGCATACAGAATTTCAGACCCTTTGATCAATCTTGGTAAAATTTACGCGCTGGAAGGAGAACAAGAAAAAGCGCTTCAATATTTGTTGAGGGCAGAAGAAATGAGTGACAAACTCACCTTCAGACAAAAAATTATTGTCTGGAATACCATGGGTGATCTTTTTCTTGAAAGAGAAGATCATAACCGTGCATTAACTTTCTTTTCGCGGGTTGAAAACCTGGCTCTTTCCGAAAATGCCTACGATGAATGGGTAGATGTTTTGCCTGGAAAAGCAAGTGCTTACGCAGGTCTTAAAGATTTTGAAAGGGCTTTCGGGATTCAAAAGCAATTTCAGCATGTGTCCGACAGCCTTACCATCAATGAAAACAGGCAGGTAGTAGCCGATCTGATGGTAAAGTATGAAATAGCAGAAAAAGAACTGACCCTGCTGGAAACGGAAAAACTTGTTCAGGAGAAAGAGTTGAAACTGAAAAACCGTACTTTGTGGATATTATCAGCTCTGGGTCTTGTAATGCTGGTTTCTGGATTGGCTTTTACTGTTTACCGACAAAAAAAGGCGGTTGAAAAGCAGGCATTGCTACAACTGAATCTGGCAGAACAAAAATCGATCAATAAAATTCAGGAAGACAGGCTGAGCATTTCGCGCGAGCTTCACGACAACATCGGTTCACAACTAACCTTTGTGAATGCCGGGCTGGAGCAGTTTCTTCATACCGAAACGCCACCCTCTCAAAGCCAGCTGAAATTGTTGAATGAAAACCTTACCCAAAGCATGCGCGAGTTGCGCAAAACGGTGTGGCTGATCAGCAAAACATCTGCCAGCATAGATGAGATCGGTCTGAAACTGCGTGATATTCTCAAGCCTATAGAGCAAAACGGGCACCGTATTGAAGTAATTGCTTCCGGAACTACCGACATCAAACTGAATGAATTGCAAACCACCCATGTTTTCCGAATTATTCAGGAAGCCACCAACAATGCGGTACAACATGCTTCCTGTTCAAAGATCGTAATCCGGTTGAAGACTGAGCAAAAGGGGGTGGTTTTTATCTCTGTGGAAGATGACGGTAGTGGCTTTGATGAAAATGTTGTGCAAAAAAGCAATGGTCTTAAAAACATGCAATACCGCGCCGAGCAAATTCAGGGCTTATTTCATACAGAATCGCGCCCGGGAAGAGGAACGGTAATCTCGTTCAACTTCCCCGTAGCATAAATACGAACATCTGCGTATAGTAAAATTTTACGAAAATGAAGAAATTTGCATCCATGTCAGTCAATCTTGCCATAGCAGAAGATAACAGCTTTGCCCGCGAAGCGCTCAAAAGTCGTTTGTCGGCTTTTATGCCCCAACTATCTTTGAAGATTATTGCAGAAAACGGCAAAGAACTGATAAAGGAAATGCATAAGATTTCCAATATAGACCTTGTGCTGATGGATCTGCAAATGCCCGAAATGGGTGGAGTGGAAGCAACCCGTGAAGTAAAAAAACGCTGGCCCCAGGTTAAAATCCTTATACTAACCATGTTTGATGATGAAGACAATCTCTTCAATGCTATTATGGCCGGTGCATCGGGCTACCTGCTAAAAGAAGATGACGGAATTCAGCTTTTCCAGTCTATTATGGATACCATGGCCGGAGGCGCTGCCATGAGTCCGGCAATTGCTCTTAAAGCATTGAACCTGGTAAGGAATCCTTACGAACCCAAAACCCCCAAAGATGAGTTTGGTCTTACCAAAAGAGAATTGGAATTGCTGGTTCAACTGAAAAACGGACTAACCTACGAGCAAATCGCAGCCAATCTTTTTATCAGTTACCACACAGTTCGTAAGCACATCGAAAATATTTACCGTAAATTACAGGTAAATAATAAAGTAGAAGCCATAACCAGAGCAGCTAATAATAATTTGCTCTGATTTTTTTACTTCTTACTTATCTGGTTCACTGACAAAGTTCTATTACCCTATAGAGATTTCCTGGCAGGGATGTTTCCAGTCTGTGGTACAATGACTTCTATTTCGTTGTCTGAAGAATTAGGGATGCTTCTGAATCTTAAATCATTTTTAAATTTACTGAACGAACACATTTACTTGATTGACAGAAGATTATTGAAAGGAAAAAAAATCCCTCATCAGGAAAAGATATTCTTTGTATTTGAACCATTTACAGAGATGATAAAGAAAGGCAAATTATACCCCAATGTTGAATTAGGAAAAAATATTGCAATAACTACAGACCAATTTAATTTGATTGCAGATTACAAGATTATGGATAGCCAGACAGATAATCAAGTGGTTACACCTATTGCAGACCAGATACTCAACCGTAACAATAAATGTGGTTGGAGCTTTGATAAAGGATTTTACAGCAAAACCAACAAAGAACTCTTGCAATTAGAAATATCTTAGGAAGTAATGCACAAAAAACTTACACGCTGGTTGAATTTTGGTCAACCAGAACCAGAGACTAAGCACGAGCACAACGAAACTACTATTCGCCGGGTTTGCAAACTGCTAAAATCCTGTTCATTGTGCATATGTGGTTTATGAAAATGCTTCAATTCCTGTCTTTTTTATTTCAACAACAAAAGGATTCCCCGAAGCAAAATCATCATGAGATATGGGATGTGGTTCAATCCGGGTTGACTTGATTTTGAGGTATGCCGTCGTTTTTTCATTAAAAAAAGTCCCTGAAAAAACAATTCAATTTTTTCAGGGACTGCAAAAAATGTATTGATACGGTTGATTCACAAATGCGAATCAATAATCATTCGGTATTATATCAGGGTTTTTCCACTTCATAAATACTTTGTATCTGAGAAGCAGTCAAAACAGTGTTATAAATTCTCACCTCATCCATTAATCCATGGAAATAACCTCCCCATGCCAAAGGAATGATCAGGTCGTTATCATAATTGGAATCATCGGCTGCATATTCGTCGGTGTCTCTTCCAAATACCAGCGCATTGCCGGTTACAGGCAGAGCAGTACCGGGAGTATTGTCCCAAACCTGTGTTTGAGTTCCATCAACATAAAATGTCATTTCACCACCTCCGAAAGTAACCGCCAAATGATACCATTCATTGACCTCAAGTGGTGGATCAGTATCCCGGTCGTAAATACCATCGGTGGTAGCAATGGTAAAAAATGATTTATTTGCTGCCTGGAGTTGAAATTTATATCCATTCCATGAGTGCAGTCCGATAAACCGATTGTTTTCAAGCACTTCTGCGGCGTTGATCCATAACGAGATACTAATGTTAGCAGGGCTGAAAGCAGCATTGTTGGGTATGGAAACATGGGCACCTTCATTGAACATCAGGGCACCACCGGCATTGCCGTAGCGATCTTCTGACCAAACAGGCAATCCGCCTCCCCATGCATCAGCACCACTCATGAGTGTACCGTGGAAATCATTTCCAGAATAATCATTGAGAGTTGTGCCTTCTGCTTCATCGAAAGTCCAGTGACCAACCATGGCGTCGGGGGCAATGGGTGTAACGGCCATCGCCTCATAGCTCTGGATGGCCTGATCCAGCGCTACCACAGCATTGTTAACCTCCACCTGTGTTGCCTCCTCATTTTCATAAACGGTTTTAGAAAGGTCTACAACTTCTTGTAGCGGAGCTTTTGATCCGGGTATGTACTGACCAATGGCTGTACCTTCAGCGGTATTGGCAAGCAGGTCTTCTGCTTCCTGTATTTTTGCTGCAAGTTCGGTTTTGTCAACTGTATCCGAATCATCATCATCGCTGCAGGCAGAAAAGGTGAGTAAACTGCCTGTGATCAGCGCAATCGTGAAAAATTTAAAAAATCTGAACTGTTTCATAATAGTTGTTTTAGGTTAAAAAAATGATTAATTATTAATTTGATTATTAACGTCCACCTCATTTTGTGGAATTGGAAAATATCTGTGCTCATCGTAAGAAAAGTTTGTGTCAGAGAGTTTATTCTCGGCATAAGTGCTGCCATAGCGCAAAAGATCATAAAAGCGATGAAATTCAAATCCCAGTTCCACCCTTCTTTCATTTCGGATCAATTCACGAAGTTGTTCTTTATCCGTGGTGGTTATATCGGGGAGCAGCCCTTCGGGTATTTCACCAAATCCTTCAATAGATTCATCATGCAGATAACTCTCGCGGGCACGTTTTCTGACCTTGTTTAAGGGTTCGAGGGCATCAGAACTTCGGTTTAGTTCATTGAGCGCTTCTGCCTTTATCAGCAGCACCTCTGCATACCGCATAAAAACATAATTGAGGTCGCCATCCCCTTTGGTACCGGCAGGTATTTCATTTAAAGGCTGCAAGTGCTTCTTTTGCAGAAAACCAGTGGACGACCAGGTTGGATCAAATGGATCGCCATTTATCCATGTTGTGCCATCTCTGCCTACTGTGTAATCAAGTCTGGGGTCAACAACCTGTTCATCGGTGGTTTCAAAAGCATCCACAAAACTTTCAACAGGCACATTAAAGAAATATCCATTTTCGGATTGGGGTGCAAACCACTGATTGAGTACATTTCCCTGAAAAGGATCCTGTGCACTCAAATGCTGAATTTCAAAAACGGATTCAGCATTGTTTTGAAAACCGTAGGTGAAATTATGGGTGTAAACCGGCATTAAAGAATAGATTCCCAGGTCTTCCAGATCATTAATCACATCTAATGAGGATTGATAATCTTCCAGAAAAAGATGCACCTTTGAAAGTAAACCCAGGGCAGCACCTCTGGTGGCATGACCTGCTGTTGAAGAAACTGGCAATACCGCGGCTGCATCCGTAAGATCCTGCTTGATGCGGGAATAAATATCCGACACAGAAGAAACCGCTAATTGAAGATCATCATCGGTAAGGGCGGGTTCGGTTTTGAGTGGAATTTCACCAAAGATATTGACCAGGTGAAAATAATAGTAGGCTCTGAGAAACTTCGCCTCTGCCTGAACCTGTTCCAATACGGATTCACTTACGTCGGGTCCCAACCGGTGAATGACATCGTTTGCCCTCGAAATGCCTTCATAATATCGTTGCCAGATGTGCAGCAAATATCCATTGGCCTGGTTGTAAGTAAACTGGTCAATAAATTCAATTTCACTCTGGTCACCGGGGTTTCCTCCTTTTATAGCATCATCTGATGCCACATCGCCAAAAACCCATAAAGGATTTTGAACAGAGGTAAAACTCATGGGCTGATAGGCCGCGGTAAGCGCCAACATGGCATGTTCATCGGTTTGATAAAAAGTACCACTGGTATAAATACCCTGTAAACTTTCATCCAGAAAATCGGAACAGGAAACAAGGGTAAAAACCATACTTATCAGAAATATCTCTTTTTTCATGTTGCTGAAATTTGTTTTATTAATCAGATGGATCTTACCTAAAGTATTTATTATTGATTTCCCACGGAAGTAAAAAAAACATCCGTATGATGGTCAATGGCATTGTTATGGCTCGATTCATCGTTTATATATTTTCACTGTTTATTCATTATGAAAGTTCTTTATTTTCCGGTTATATCAGAAAACTATCTGAACCCCAAGATTAAATGATTTCGCCAGAGGATATGTACCCCAATCTATTCCGGCAGCTACATCACCCTCGCCTTCTGCATTATCGCTGGTGGTCATTTCAGGATCCAGCCCCGGGTAATTGGTAAAGGTCAGCAGGTTGTGAGCGATGAAAAATATTCTCATGCTCTTCATTCTCATTTTAGAGGAGAAATTATCTGACAAACGATATCCGACCTGCAGGTTTTTCAACCTTACGAAAGAACCGTCTTCCAGAAAGCGTGTGGAAGGTCTGGTATTGTTCGCCTTTCCGCTCCATGATGCCCTGGGTTGGGTATTGCTTGTGCCTTCACCGTTCCAGTGCTCATCATAATAGCGCATGGTGATGTTAAAAGGTCTGTAAAATCCTTCAATATCGGTGGCCACCTGGTAGTAAATGCTATGTCCGGTAGCACCCTGAAAGAACAGGGATGCATCGAAATTTTTATAACTGGCAGCCAGTTGCATGCCGGTAGTAAACGTGGGTATGGCACTTCCTGCATGCACCCGGTCAAGTTCATTGATCACCCCATCGCTATTCTGATCTACATAGCGAACATCGCCGGGTTGAATATTGGCACCCTGGTAAGCGCTGGTGATCACATCAAGGCTGTTTTGAAAAATGCCATCCATTTCGTAGAGGAAAAAAGAACCGATCGGATAACCCACTTCAGTGCGGGTAGCATACACACCATTGTCGATGCGTCCGCCAACAATGGGTCCCGACAGGCTGAGCACTTCATTGTGCAGATAACCAACATTACCGGTTAATTCAAATCGGACCTCCCCGATTTGATCCTGCCAGGTTAATTCCAGTTCGACTCCTTCATTCAAAATTTCACCGTTGTTAACCCATGCCGGACTGGCATATCCTGCCGAAGGTGGAATGGGTTCTTTCACAAGCATGTTATCAGTAACTTTCCTGTAATAATCGAGCACCATGTAGAAGCGACCCTCCATAATTGAAAAATCGATACCTACATCAAACTGGGTGCTTGTTTCCCATTGCAAATTGCGATTACCCAGCAGGGAAATGGCATATCCGGTATTCATCACTCCCCCAAAAGGATAGTTATAGTTGGGTGATATCTGGTCGGACCAGGCATAATTTCCCACATCCTGATTACCAATGGCGCCATAACCAACCCTTAGTTTCAGCATATCTAAGAAGTTGCTGTTTTCCAGAAATGATTCGCGATCTAATCGCCAGGCACCGGAAACACTGAAAAAGGTTCCCCATCGGTTATCTTCACTGAAGCGCGAAGAACCATCCCTCCTGATGGTGGAGGATAAAAGGTACTTTTCTTCAAAAGAATAATTGACACGACCGAATAAAGACAGCAGCGTATTTGCCCATCTGCTTTCTGAAACCACAATACTTCCCAGTCCGTTTCCCAGAAAAATCAGATAATCTTCCTGATCAGGAAAATCCCTTTCTGTAGAGGAATCGGTATAACCGTTATTGCCGATGGCTTCGGTGCCCAGAACAGCAGAAATATTGTGCTGATCGGCAATAGTTTGGTTCCAGGAAAAAACATTACTGGCTGTTAAGGACTGATAATACCCATTGCTGATATTTAAAGAGTTGGGGTTATTGATACGGTTATTGGTACCCCAGTTTTCGTTAAATCTTCGTTGAAAGAAATCTGTACGGTCAAGTCCATAGGTACCCGTAAAATGCAGGGAAGGCAGTATCTGAATTTGGGTGTTGAAGTCACCGAAAAGGCGGTTTTCACCAATGTTGTTATTCATTTTATCTGCGAGCGCAACAGGGTTATATCCGTCGCCAAAGAAATTTGGATGTTCAGGCAGATCAACATATTGACCATTTTCATCTTTCACAGGAATGGCAGGTGTGCGAAAAAGCGCATAACGGACAACACTTCCTCCATTTCCTCCAAAACCATCGCCACTGCTTCCAATAATGTCATTGTCGCTTCTTGCCATGTTGATGTTGGTTCCCAGGCGGATAAAGTCATTCACTTTGCTGTTCAGACTGATCCTCCCGGAATACCTGTCGTAATGGCTACCAATGATAATTCCTTCCTGTTCAAATACATTTCCCGAAACCATGTAAGTCAGTTGATCTGAACCACCACTTACAGCAATGCTGTGGTTTTGAATGATCCCTCTCCGGAAAATGGATTCCAGTTGGTTCACATCCGGTAATCCGGCAGCCACCTCATCATCTATGAGTTTACGTTGCAGTCTTGGGTTCTCAATAAAGGCATTGTCGTTGACCGCCGCCTGATTATACATCTCAATATACTGGTCGCGATTGGCCATGGGTGTAAGATTTCCATGCTGCTGAAAACCTACCTGTGATGAAAATTCAATGCGAGGTTCACCTATCTCCCCTTTTCGGGTAGTAATGAGGATAATACCATTATTGGCACGGGCACCATAAATGGCGGTTGAAGCAGCATCTTTCAGAATACTGATGGATTCAATATCATTGGGAGAAAGGGTACTTAGTGCATCTGTTGTGGGAACGCCATCAACGATGTACAGAGGATCATTGCCGCTGTTGATCGATCCAACACCTCTGATCCTTACATTGACACCCTCACCGGGCATGCCGGTGTTGTGCGTAATATTTACCCCGGCCGCCCTGCCCTGCAATGCCTGATCAACACCAGCAACGGGCAACAAACGCATACCTTCGGCATCTATACTGGAAACCGCCCCGGTCAAATCAACTTTTCGTTGAATGCCATAACCTACCACTACAAATTCATCAAGAAGCTTTACATCGTCGGTCATGACAACATTGATAACATCCTGCCCACCCATTTCATGTTTTTGGGTGGCAAATCCTATATAACTAAAGACCAGGACGGGGTTTTCCATTTCTACGTTATAGTCCAGGATATACTCACCATCCATACCGGAAGTGGTACCCACATTGGTTCCTTCAATAACAATGGTTACACCCGGAAGGGGTTCGCCTGAAGCATCCGTTACTGTGCCGCTGACTTGTCCTGTATTAGACTGACCCGCCACAATAGCCGGTAATACAACCAACAGGATCATAAATAAAAACCTGCATTTTTTTATAATATTCATATGACTGATGTTTTCTGGTTATATTTTAAAATCTTTAATTAGCGTCAGCAAGAGAACTCATGAAGTCATAAGTGCCTTCATGGAAGTACCATTTATTGATAAGCCACCACAACACCACCTGCTTTCCAGACTCCATCATCTTTTGCAATATTTTCATTTTGAGGGATTTCAACGATAAGTCTGGCTTTTCGCCCCGGCACTATCATGTCAACAGTGGTGGTTACATTCTCAGCAATCACCTTTTTGCTGATCACATCAAAAAGATAAACCGGTTCGCCCTGGTAGAAATAGTCTATTTCTTTCTCCTCTTCATGAGGGTTATAAATCAGGTAAGTGGGATAAGCTTCATTGCGATAAAAATCGGTGGCGAGGCAGTCGAGTTTCAGAATTTTCTCAACATTTGTTTTTTGAATCATGGATCCGAAAATACCGGCATGAGAAGATCCGTAAAGGCTGAACTGGGTTACATCGGGATTTCCCTCCACCCATAGTGGACCATCTCCCAGTGCTACAGGAGAAACACCTTCAAGGCGGGGAATGTCGAAATGATTTTCTTTCTTGACACCTTCATAGCCAATTACATTTCGTGTAAGGTTTTTGTATTGAGGCAAAGTCTGATTTTCATCGGGTATTTCGTTGGGATAAAACAATCTTGCCGCATTGGCGGCATTCAACATCCATTTTCCAATGGTTTCAGCATAGCGGGTATCGTACCGAACCATTGGCACCAGGGGCCATGCCATGTCAAATGTATTCATCAGAAAGGCAAATCCACCATCATGTGCCCAGCTGCCCTGCAAACCGTGCACATCAAATTCGCCCCATCTTTCATTGATAACTCCCCATCCGTAGCGTGCCTCCCGGTTTTTGGTCCCTTCAAAGGTCCAGTTGAGAACAGGATGATAATCATAATTGGTGCCATGCTCGGCATTAAGTCTTGCGGCAACGTAAGCACCAAATGGCATCAAGACCTCATAAAAACGACCCTCGTCCTGCGAAAGCAGTGCTTCAAGTGCAGACTGAGCACCCTTCAGATAGCGGGGGTCACCGAACTTTTCATAGGCCGATAGCAATACCCAGGCATGTCCGGCAGCAGCATCTTCCTGGTATGGGATATGACTTCGCTTCCCTTCCATGGCAGCATAATCAAAGAATGAGTAATGATAATTGCCGTTAAGTACAGAATCTGCTTTGTAAAATTGCTCTGCTACAATTAACAAAATACTGTCGGTTCGTTCCACTTCGGGAAAAAGATCGGCAACAGCAAAATAAAGTACATTGGGAAACACATCATACCACCAGTCGCGTCCATAGCCTCCACCCAGATTCCCAACCTTTTCCGATGTGTTGTTCATCATGATATTCCAACCATTGCTGGCATTGAAATAGTTTTGAACCATTTTCACATAATTGTACCCATCCTGATCAGTTTTGTCAATACCAACCAAACCGGCACTCATGACAGCACCCAAACTGTTGATGGACTCATGAAACTCTCCATTGTTAACTTCCGGTCCCTGCCTCACATCACCAATGGCGGTGTACAATCCAAAAGTTTCCTGGGGGAAATTCCTGCCACTATCGTCGATCCAGATAAACGGCAAATAATCGCCACGCAAATCATGATCAAAAACATATTGATCATAGTTTTGAGCAACCTCTTTCCAGTTTAACATATTGTATGGTTCCGGCAGGTTAGGCATTGCTTCCACCCTGGTTATGCTAAGCTGTTCAACGCTTTTTTCTGAAGTGCACCCAAAACTGAGTACCAGCAGAAAAGTTATTACAAAAAAGTTGGTGATTTTATGTGTCATGTGTCTGAAATTAAATGATCAGGAATTCTTTTTAATTTGTTAAATCTCAAGTTTAGGTGCTTCAAGGTCAGGATTTTTAGTTTTCACCCTATCGATGGTTGTATTGGTATGCTTTATAATATTTCTTGCCAATGGAATGGAAAGCAGTTGTATGGCAGCAATAATCAACAGGGAGTACCTCAGTGCGATTTCTTCCGACACGTAAAATGCAAGGTAGATAAATAAAACCAGTCCCAGAAATCTGCCAATGTACAATCCGAATTCATGATTGAAGATATAGGCAAATTCGCTCCTGTTTTCCTTAACCGATAAAACATCGATGATCCGCATTTGAATGGGGAAATAGGCAATATCGTGCAAGGGCATAAAAATGACCTTGGCGAGTACAAAAACGATTACCCCGACAGCAGAGAACAAAATCTGATTGGTAAGCGCACCAATAAAGAAGACAACGATACCGGCCGCAAAGATGTAAAGCCGGTGTTGCGGTTTGGCGGTACGTCCCAGGAAATACAGCAGAAAAGCTGTTAAGATACCACTAATACTTTGAATGGTTCCCAGCGAGCCTTCATCACCTACCAGGCGCATGACCAAAATGGCGGGCGCTGTTACCAGGTAACCCTGTACGGAGCCTTTAAGCGCTGCAAGTACAAGAAATTTATACCATAAATAGTCAAATTTCCAGTGTAAAAACTTCTTTTGCCTGGGATTTCGGAATTTGCCCAGATGTATCACAATACTCGACAAGATGGTAAGGACTATTACTGCATAGGCAATGATACGATAGGCTGCTTTGATATCGCCGTCAAACCAATCCAACTTGGTACTGCTTACTAAAAACCATCCCACAAGAGCCGGAACCAGAATAAACGTAATGGTATAAAAGAAGGTTTCGACACCAAAGTAATAGTTGCGGTTTTGATCGTTGGTGGTATCCAGAGCCAGGAAATCGCGGTTGGCCCAGAAAAACCCAAAGGATATTCCCATGATAAAACCAGCAATGGCAACACCTGCAAAACTCATGATGCTCAGTGACATCATAAATAGCATGGAAACACCACTTAACAGCATCCCTAAACTATACAGGTTGGTGACTTTTACTTTATTCAGCAAAAAACCATTCAGCAAAAATGTAAATGGAATACCTGTATAGACGCACAATTGATACACTGCAACCATGGCAGGACTATCAGCACTGCGCATAATATAGGCACCCACGAAAATATCGATAATGGGCAAAACAAAGGCGTAAATCATATTCGTGATCAGTACCAGGCGCATAAGGCGCGGCATAGACATGAAAAATTCAAATTCGCCAAACAGTTTATTCTTCATCCGTTGTCAGTTTTTGCTTTTGTTTATGAGTCCACTCCGAAAACTCGTTATTGGAGAAATTCGTGCAATGACCATGTTTTTATTTGTCTGAATATCAAGCAATATAATTAGTGTCAATTTGTGTAATTTGTGGACAATAAGCTTTTTAGAGTGGTCCCATTTATTGTAGAGAATCCAGAATTTCCCGGACCGATAACCCGGCTCCACATATCACTTCATCGCTGGCACCGTAATACATGGTTATTTTGTCACCATCTGTCAGATGACCATTGGTAAAGATCACGTTGCCAAAAAATCCGGTTTTTTCGTAATCCATATTGGGTTCCATAATTGGATCGTGACTGCGCGCCAGCACTTTGCCCGGATCATTTTTATCCAGCAACAGAGCACCCAGGCAATACCTGTTTTCTTTATCGGCACCATGGTATATCTCCAGCCATCCTTCCTCAGTTTCGATGGGTGCAGCGCCTGCCCCCACCCTTTCACTATCCCACATATCTTTTCGTGTTACGGCAATACAGCGGTGGTTTCCCCAGTGCAGCAGGTCGGGTGATTCGGCGATCCAGATGTAGTTTCCTCCCAGTTCGGGACTGCTCGGGCGGTGCAAGGCATAGTATTTTCCGTTGATTTTTTTATCAAAAATGGCGCAATCCTTATTGTGCGGTGGAAAGATCATACCCCTCCGTTCAAAGGTTTTCCAGTCTTTCGTATGCATATACCCCACCCCTACGGCAATCTCAGATACCTTGGTATAGGTAAGATGGAATCCATCTTCCATTTCGGTTACCCGGCAATCTTCAATACCAAAAGTTTCGAGGGCATCTTTACCGGCGATCAGCGGATATGCGGGGTCTTCACGAAACACCTTGCCATCAGTGCTACTGACCAACCTCAGGTGCGAAAGCGTGGTGAGATAGTTTTTCCCTTTGTAGGCAATAACCCGAGGGTCGGTATCATCCAGATCAGGATCATTTTTGTCGAAACTAAGAATCTCAATTTCACCACCAGAGTTGAAAACAGGAACCTTGATGCTCGTTTCATCCTGCTCTGTCCGCTCTGCCACCCGGCAAAGCAACCATATCTTACCCTCGTGGCGAAAGACGCCCGGATTGAGCAAACATTCGATTTTCATTCCCGGAATACTGGGTTTGATGTCATTGGGTTTGAGAAGCGGGTTTTCAGGAAATCTTTGTGCTAAATCCATGATTATTCGGGGTTAAAAATTCAAAGACAAATGTAAACCTATGGTTCCGCAAACCTGTGCACTGGGTATGCAAAAGTGTACATCCTGTTCTCAATATGTGATTATTATTTGATTTTCAGGGATCAATCAAATTAACCCGCTAAGTAGTAAAACAATTGGGTGGTTTGTAAAAACAATTGGAAAACTTCAATAAAACAAATCAATCCAATTCAATTCTTCATCATCTCATTGTTTTCAATGACCATGAATAATCAAAGCAGTGGAAAAGATCCTGTGATACCCATAAACCTTGATAAAATATACCCCTTGTTGCAAAATGCCAGGGAGTTCTAAAACCAGTTCGGTGTTGTTTGAGGATTGAAAAAGCCCCTTGAATATCAATTTGCCATTGACATCGATCACTTCCCAGTGGTAGGTTTCCGAAGGACTGAAATTGCCCCTGATAGAGAAAACATCTCCATTACCAGGATTAGGGTAGATAAGAAGATCATCAGAGAAACTGTTTTGCAATCCTTCTCCATCCAAACTATAGTTTTCAGTTACTTGCAAAGGGCTGAGGGCAAAATCATAGAAACTGAGCAGGCTCATGGCACCCTTAAAGTTAAAATTGTTGTTTCCCGGCAAATTCTGACCCAGAACCGGGTTTACCGGGGATAATCCGATGGAACCTGTTTGACCGGTAAAGGCATCCAGCTTACCATCCAACCAGATTTCCATATCATTGCCATCATATAAAACTGTTAGGTGATACCACCTTCCCGCTTCCAGTTGCGTTTCTGAATCCAAATCCTTAATAGCATTATCGGTATTGATTGTAAATCTTATTTTCTGATTGCTCACCGATATCTTATATCTGTTTTCCCAGCTGCCATGCGAAACAGGATGTTGCTCATGGGCAGTATGTTCATCCACTTTTAAAAACATGGAAACGCTCATGGCACTTGTAAAATCAAACAAAGATGAACCGGGCAGCGAAATGTAGGCAGTTTGTCCGTTAAAAGCCGCTGCAGATACCGGGGTTCCATTCTGATCGGTGGTCCAGGTAATACCACCGCCGGTAGTTCCATGAAGTTCGTTACCACTCCTGTCGTTGGCATCCCCATTTAGCGGATAATGCGCTATCAGGGCACCCGACCCTTCTTCGGGGAAGTTGCGGATCATCAGAAGAACACTATCGGTGGCTGTTAATCCATCAGGATTGCTCACCTCGCACCTGATGTAAAAGTTACCTTCTGCTGCCGGTGCGGTGTAGGTAACTTCATGTCCCGTACCTGAAAAAATACCCTGATCAGAAAACCACGTGTAGGAAAGGGGATCATCATAAAAGTCTTCGGCAGTGCAAACCACTTGTAAAGGTTCGCCAGGTCTGACTTTTCGCGGAACGGCATCCAATTCAATGATCTGAGGAGGGTAAGGTACTTTATCAACCACATGAATCACGATGCTCATTGAATCAGAAAGACCGGCTGTGTTGGTAACTTTACATTTTAAATCATAAACACCCGGTTGCTGGGGCATGGCAAAGTCTTCCTGTTCCTGCCCAACGAAACCATTATCCACAAAATTCCACATGTAAGTTAATGACGAGTTTTGCGGATCGGTGGCTGTGCTCCAAACGGTGATGTTCGCTCCCGTTACCACAAGGGTATCCTCCACTGCCAGTGCTTTTATCCGGGGAGGCAAGGCACCTGTATCCTGCCCGTTATCAAAATCGATGACAATATCATTGGCAAGGGTTCTTTTACCCTGATAATCAACCACTGCATCCTGGGGAATGATTACAGGCATAACAACATCCTTCCCAGGGACAACGACAGAAACTGTCTCTGATAGATTTTCCGCCAAAAAGGTTTTACTGATCATGTCATAAATTTTATAGGTACCTTCAGCAAGGGGCATGTCAATGGTTTGGACTGTTTCAAAGGGATTGTAGTAAAGATAGGTTGGAAAAGCATCCTGCCTGAAAAAATCAGTTTTCAATACATCAAGTTTCAAAATCCCCTCCACGTTGGTAGTATCCAGAATAGCAGCAAGATATCCCACGTGCGATGATCCGTAAAGCATGAGATTGGTAAGAGCCCATCCACCGTCCATGGCATCTCCGGTTGCATAGGGGCTTTGACCGTTCTTTATTTCGCGCAACGCTTCGTAACCAATGGTTGAATGCGGGTCGTAGGTTTGAGACCAGTCGGCATTGTCCTGCGAGTTGGCAGGCAGATATTCAGAATAGAAAAGCCGGGATGCATTGGCCATGTTGAGTACCCATTTGGCAACTGCTCTGGCAAACCTGTGATCGTATCGCAGCATGGGCACTAATGCTGCTGCCTGCTGATAACCATTCATCATAAATGCATAATCATTGCCATTATCGTTGGCTTCACCAATCAGCCCTGAGCAGTCGTAACCGCCCCAGTTTCCGCTTATGGCTCCCCATCCGCGAAGGTTGCCCCTGTCGAAGGTCCAGTTGAGCATTTTTTCCACATTATAGTTTGTTCCCAACTCGGCATTCATGCGCGCTGCGGTGTAAACTCCATAGGGCAACTGCAATTCGTAAGAAGGATTCGAATCCCAGCCATCCAGAAATTCCATGGCCCATTCGGCACCTTTCAGAAACTCACGATCTCCTGTTTCAATCCAGGCATGGTAGAGGATCCATGCCAATGCCCCTGCCGCTTCAGGCTGCTTCACACCCTGATCCAGAGGTTCCATTTCCGACATATTCCAGGCCCGGTAATTCATGTAAGGAACACTCCACGGAGTATCGGATCCACCCATATGGCGCACCGCCCTGAGCCACTGATGGGCCATAACGGGCAACTGCTCATGGAAAACTGCAATACCGGGATACAGATCCATTAACTGCATGAAAAAGATATTGGGCATGGTTTCATACCACCAGTCGAAACCAGAATTGGCTTGTGGATGATTGAGGTAAATATTTTCCTCCGGACGGCGGTTGAAATATTCCTGGATCATCGCCACCCAGTTTTGATTGAATTGTTGGGTTTTGTCAATGCCCACCAGACTGGCGCCCACAACAGCGGGTATTACATTGATGGCTTCGCCCGAAGAAGGAGAGATAGTTCCTACCGCCGTGTGCAACCCAAAACTTTGATTTTCGGGGTAATTAACAGATTCATCCCGAAAGAAAACAAGGGGAAGGTATTGCCCACTCAGATCTTTATTGAAAACCAGACTATCGTAACCAGAGGCTACCCCTTTCCAGTCTCTCATTTCATAAGGCTGGGGAAAATCAGGCATCGTGCTGA
>CAYMLS010000064.1:0-1368 GCA_964390665.1 uncultured Bacteroidales bacterium
GGTGTGTTTTGACAGCAACTCAACCATCAGACTTTTGTAATCGGGAGACAGATGCTGAACCACAATAAAAGACAGACCACTTTGGGGATTCATGTTTTTGAAAAATTGCTCAAGTGCTTCCAGCCCTCCTGCAGAAGCACCAATTCCAACACAAAATCTGGGAGAATGGTGCTGCTCTTCTGTTCCTTCGGGTTTTACGGCTAATGTGTTTTTTTCTGATTTCTGCCCTGCTTCAGCGTTCGATTCTTTCAAAGGATTGGGGTTTTCTGATATGTCCATAAAATTCTGAATGATGGAAAAAATTAAAAAAACTATTTTAATAATGTGTGTAAAATATATTTATATTATGATAGATCAGGATAACAATACTTTTACTGAAAAACCAGGTGTGCATCATCGATACAAAGGCAACCGATCAGACAAAACCTGAAATGAGCCCTGGCAATTTTATTTCTGCAAGCGCCAAAGAATATTTTAAAAATATTGTATTTTGTTTTTGATAAACCATGGTGGCGTGCTCCATGTAATATAAAAGAAAAGTATGTTTTTGTGCTTTTCAAACAAAAAACTAAGTTACTTAAAAAAATGGTTCGGAAAATGTACTTTTTATATAAAAAAACGATTAAAAGCAGAGGGGAGGCAGGAAATGGTCTTGCAATCTTTGTTTATTGAAATTGCAGGACAGGAAAATAAAAAAGGCGAATGAAACTCATCCGCCTTTGATTATTTTTATCTTTTGTGATCGATTAAAAACGTAAGGTCTTCAATGGCCTTTTGCAGTGTTTCCATGCAGGTTTCACTTTTCACCAGGTAGTTATAAATGCCCAGTTCCTGCACTCTGGCAATAAGGTCAATATCTTTTTGCGCCGATACAACAATAATTTCAGTTTGGGGGCTTTTTTCCTTGATTGTTTGAATGAGTTCTTCGCCGGTAATATCGGGAAGCATCATGTCTGCAATAACTATTTTGGGCAATTGCTCAAGACTGGCAATTAAGTCTTCACCATAAGTGAAATTAGAAATGGATATGTTTTTAATAGATCCAAGGCATAATTTCAGAAGCATTCCTTCTGTTTTATTATCCTCGATCACGAATATTTTTTTCTTAGTGCTGTTGTCCATAGGAGGTTTTTTTATCGGTTTTTCAGCAGTAATAGATGATATTTTTTGTTCACATTTTTGGTCTGATATCATGATATTAAAAGGGAAAATATTGTTTATATTAATATTGTTTTTTCATATAAGTAGGTTTCTAAAGTACTAAAAAAGAATTAGTCGTTCGACAGGGTTTTACGTAATTTTGAAAAATTTACCGTGCCAAAAGGAAAAGAAAGATTGACACAGGTATCATTTAAAACGTTGGCATAA
>CAYMLS010000064.1:1378-19859 GCA_964390665.1 uncultured Bacteroidales bacterium
CGTTGATTTTAATGTGAAAAATGAAGTCCCTGGTGTGCCTTTTATTTCCCTCTGGAAAATAGTTGTTAGTTTGTTTATTCAACGGATGATACCACGCCTACTGCGCAGCCTTCCTGCCCGTCTTCAAAATAAAAACTAAAGGTGTAAATACCACTCATACCCACAGGAAAAACAATGGCAGGTATATGTCTCTTTTGCTCCACCATGTAAGAGGTAACTACCAGGTCGTCGTTATGGTTTCTGATACTGATGATCACCTTGCCAGGTTTTGTTTCATCATTGCAGGCAAAAATTTTATATGTATTTCCACTGGTCAAGGGCATTTTAAAGCTAAGTTGGGGCAGACTTTCACCTTTTGCCTGCGCAGGTAACTGAATATTCCAGCTTTTCAAAAACCTTGCATCATCGAGTTTACCATGGCAAACTTCAAGTAAAGCTTCACCACACTGACTGTATCCTTTTGCGGATATTACCAGGAAGAAAACAAATATGATTGTAATTTTGATGTTTTTCATTTTTAAAACTTTTTTTTATGAGACCGGGATTTTTTCTTCTTTTTTCTCAGCTTTCACTGAGAAATCTCCGACTTGATTTTTTTAAGAATCAACATACATCGGTTGATAAGGTTAAACTGTTGGCAGAGAATTGCTTCATTCGCAAATAAAACCGCATCATACCTGCCTTCAATAGATCATGAGATGATCTTATCTCTGATTTCTTTTACAATTCTTGAAATATTTGCGAGGGTTTCATCGGAAATAACTACTTCGCTTCTCGAATTGTCAACTACTACGATCATGCCATCTACCTCCTGCATTGTAGGTTCGGCATACACATATGAGATCTTAACATTTTCGAATTCTTTTTTCAAAACCATGAGATCGTTGATCAGGTCCTGAAAATTGGGGTCCTGGCGATAGGTATACAGAAGCAAAAGCATATTATCGAGAACCATTTTTTGTTCGCCAATTCGTTGATGAATCACAGAACTTTTGGGGGGTACGGTTTGCACATTGGATGCAATGTACATGCTTTGAATCCATGTACCATAAGAGATAAGCACAGATATGTTGCTACGATCCTGCTTGATAAGATAATCCGACATGTTGTCAAATCCTGAATTGGTAATGAATAAAACGGAATCTATGTTTCTACTGCTTTCAGAAAGTCTGTTCAGGGTTTGATAATCGAAAAATTGTGCTACCCTCAGATCGCTTGCAAGGTCGCGAACATTACCGAGGTATTTCAATGTGGCAATTGTTCTGTCATAAATATTCATGTATACAAGGTCTGTTCCGTAAACACCCAGGTTGAGTGCTTTTTTGAAATTGGTGTTGTAGTTGTTGATGTTGGAAACGGGGTTGAGCAGTTCCTGGGTATAAACGATGCCTGATTTTTGCAGTAATGACGACATTTCCACCGGGTTTGGAATCGAGGATATCATTTCACCCACCATGGAATCATCAAGTCTTACAGCGGCCTCAACAAGCGTATCACTAAGAAGATCGGTCGCTTCTTGTTTTTGTCCCTGATTACATCCTGAGATCAGAAATACAAGAAGTAAAGGCAAGAAAAAAAGGATGTGTTGAATTTTCTTCATAATTGCTTTTTTATTTAGTGTTTAACAGTGTTATTTAGTGTTTTTATAATAGACAAACAGAGGTTTTATGGTTTTTCTTTCTTGTTTTTTTGAAGGGATTTCATCATCGGCGGAACCCTTTCTAAAAATTGCAGTAGTTTTGTTAATCCATTATAGTACAAGAATATATATGCTACAATGGTAAAAAACCATATCATGGCAATATTGAAATAAAATGTAGGTATCAGATTACCGAGAAAGTTTTTATTAGGCGCCAGAAAATGGGTTCTGAAACTGGCAATTCTCCTGTCCTGTGGGTCCAGGTAAACCGGGTCTATTTTTTGCACCAGTTCGTTACCGAGTCTCACCAGGGGTAAAGGAGCCATGGTATTTTTTGTAAATCGAGCCAGGTAATCGTTGTAGTAACCGTCATAAAGGTTCTGATATTCTTCCTTTTTTTCGGGGGTGTTTACCAGTTGCGTTACTTCTGAATCAATTTTTTCATTGATCATGTTGAAATTTTCTCTGTAATATTCCTGAAGTTGGTTCAGGTAGGTGAATATTTCATTGGCCGTCTCCAGGTTGAATTTATCCGGATCAATTTTTTCAGGATCTTCGAAAATAACCTGATGAAAAGCGGCATACTCCGAGTTGTTTTCTTTTATGATCTCGTTGCGAAGCAGGTGGATGTCATTGTTTGAGATGGGCACAGAATCGCCGGATAATACATTTGATTTATAGGTTTCAATGTAGCTTTTCAGTTCCGGAATGTAATAAACATTTTTATAATTGAATACACTTTCAAGTTTACGGAGGTTGTAAAACTGGTTTTCGTACTTGTTGTTTTTAAACTGGTTTACCACCAATGCCTCAAATGCCCACCTGGAAGGCATCATTTCGGCAATAACCGGAACTTTATCTCTTCCTCCGCCAATGCTGCGGTTTATTTTATCGAAGCTGAACATTGCACCCGTAAGTACCATTTGAGGAATGATCAGAAAGGGTATAAGAATGTAAATGGTAACAGCGGAATTAAAGGCAGATGAGATGTTTAGCCCCAGAACGTTGGCCAGAGCAGAAAGTGAGAAGAACAGCAGCCAGTATTCAAAGTACATTCCCTGAATACCTAAAATTGTGTTTCCTACAAGCACGAATAATATAGCCTGGATGGCGGAAATGATAAACAGAATTGTGATTTTTGAAAACAGATAACTGCTCCTGCTAAGGTTGAGAAACGATTCACGTTTGAGTATCTTGCGATCCTTATAGATCTCTTCAGCACTTACGATCAATCCTACAAAAAGAGCCACAATGGTACACATAAAAAGGTAGGGCATAATGTTTTCATTTTCCCTGAAAACATAGATGCTTGAAGTAGGATCATCGATGTACCTGATAATATATGCCAGCAAAAAGGCCAGTATAGGTGCCTCCAGCAAATTGAGCATGATATATTGTGTATTGGCCAGTTTGCTGAAAAGATCACGACTGAAGAATATTTTAAGTTGGTTGAACCAGTTGGGTTTATTAAAGGATTCAGGCAATGGATCATAGTCTTGTTCTTCAGGAGAAGGAGGTGCTTCTTGCTGGTAGTGTTGTGCCCATTCAGCAGGCATTACTTTTCTGTTTCCTGTTGATTTTCCGTATTCATCTACTATCCTTGACTCAATAATGCTGAAAATAGTTTCGGGATTCACATTACCACATCGGGGACATTCACCCACATCGCTGTTGATCTGGTTATCGATCTTTTTAAAGTAAATGACCGCTTCTACAGGGTTTCCATAATAAATAAGATGTCCGCCTTCATCAAGTATGATCACATTATCAAACATCTTGTAAATTTCTGAAGATGGTTGGTGAATGACCACAAAAATGAGTTTCCCTTTAATGGTAAGTTCTCTCAATAATTCCATCACATTTTCAGAATCCCTGGATGAGAGCCCGGAGGTGGGTTCGTCAACAAAAAGTACAGCGGGTTCTCTGATGAGTTCCAAACCAATGTTGAGTCGTTTTCTTTGCCCTCCACTGATTTTTTTGTTGAGCGGGCTGCCCACTTTGAGGTCTTTGATATAGTGCAGACCCAGGCTGAGCAAAACTTTATTTACTTTTTCATCAATTTCATTTTCGTCCAGGTCTTTATAGACCAATTTTGTGCTGTAATAGAGGTTTTCGTAAACGGTCAATTCTTCTATCAACAGGTCATCCTGTGGAATGTACCCCACTATGCCTTTCACACTTTCTTTTTGCTGGTGAAGGTTTATCCCGTTAATTTCCACTTTTCCCTTTGTAGGGTCTTCAATACCAGACAAAACATTGAGCAAGGTGGTTTTTCCTGCCCCGCTGCCTCCCATAATGGCAACCATTTTACCGGAATACTCCTGCAGGTTAATGTTTCTGAGGCCTATATGACCGTTGGGAAACTTCAATGAAACATCTTCTACTTTGAAAACTACATTGATAGAGCTGGAGTCTGATAAAAACTTGGCTGCTACATCCGTATAAAAAACAGGTTTGCCTTTGGGTTGTTTCAAAACACTGCCGCTGGCAAAAAGGTAAATTCTGTTGTTGGCAATGGGCAATCCGTTTAGCAGGATCTCATCTTCACCTGTATATTTCAGAAAGTAAAGATCAACACTTTTGATCCGCAGAATAATCATGGCACCATGCAATTGACCCGATTCAATGAAGTGTGATTTGGATTCAGCATTTTGATCTGCCTGAATCAAAAGGGTATCCGTAGAATCAAAATTCAGGGTATTGGGTTCGGTAACAAAGTCAGAAATCGATTTTAGTTCTTCGGGATCGATATTAAAAACCTCGGCTGTGGTATTGATAATAGCCATTCTTTGTGGCGTGAAGTTTTTGTCGCAATTCACCAACTCAAAGAGTCTGACCAAAACCACTACTTTTTGCTTTTGTGTAAGTGTTTTGTTGATTTTTTTGGCTATACCAAGGGTTTTCACCGAATCTTTTACCGAAGTAAGTTTCGGTCTTTTGGGTTTATCTTCGGTGTTTTTGGTGTTGCTTTTTTTTCCTTCAATAAAACCATCGAAAAGTGTAAGGTATTCTACTACCGCACTTTCGTTTAGTTGTTGTTTCAGAAAATTATGCACAAATTCCCTTTCATTGTCAGAAAGACCTACGTCTTGCTTGGCAATAATAGCGAAAAGCTGCATCAACGCTTTTAATATCTCTTCACTCATTTAAAAGGATTTGTTAAGAGTTTGCAGAATTCTAATAGCTATGCATTTCGAAAGGGATATCCACGATCTCAGAATACTCTTCGCCGGCTTCTTCCATATCTTCGTCATCTTCCTGAAAATACCACTGAACAACAATTTCATGACCATCATTCATGATCTCTTCAAATTTCAGCAAAATATCCAGCAGAATTTTAGAAGAAGCAGTATTGAAATATTCCAGTCTGAAGATCACTTCAGTTTTGGCGTTGGGAGCTTTTCCGTATTCTTCTATCCATTGAATAACCGGGGCATAAAAGGTTACAACATCTTCTGGCAGAGATCTTCCGGAAAACTCAATAATATTGCTTTCTGCGTCCAAAATTACATTGGGTGTATCTTCTGTACCTTTAATTTTTATTACTTCCATGATGATTATGTAATTAATTTTTGAATAGTTTTTTACTTGCGTGAAATGATCGTTCTGAGAAGAAAGAACGATGTATTTGCGTCAATTTCGATAAAATTATATTCGAGTTTTTCGCCTGTTTTACGGGCAATGTCAATCAGTCCTAATCCTGCTCCCCCTTTATCGGAAAGTGATCCTTCCCGCATCTGTTTTTTGAAGAGTTCTTTTAAACCATCTTTGTCGAGTTGATTGATTTTTTCCAATAATGCTTTCAGATCACCCACTTTGTTGTTTTCCACTGCATTTCCAGTCATAACATGATAATCGGCATTATCTTCACCCAACCTGCCAACAATAAAAATTCCGTTACCCACAAAACCTTTTTTTTCGGGAGAATCATAATCTTCGGCATGTTTACTTAAATTCTGAAGACATTCAACCATTACGTGGAAAACCTTTTTTTTCATGGAAGCATCTTCACTATAGCTATCCATTTTATTTTCTGCCAATGAAGTAAAAGCTTTGGTGATCTGATGCGTGATTTCACCTTCATAAACAAGGGTAAACTTATTGTTTAGCATCTCCTGGTGAAACTCATACACAAGCTTCATGTAATCAACGTTTTTCATCTTTTTATGGTTTATGAACAAATCAATTTTCTATTATTTACACATTTTCTGTTTTGAGTATTGTTATGCATGTACGCACAATTTTAATTTTTTGATAATAAGCATTAAAACCTAATGCCGATGAGCAAAACATCATCTATAGGAGTACCATCGCCCAGCCAGGTTGTGTAATCTTCTTTAAACAGATTGTGCATCTGGTTCATGGGCATATCCTTGTTTTCAATTATTGTATTTTTAATTCTTTTGGGGAAATATTTTCTTCCATCGGGGCCGCCAAACTGATCAGGCAATCCATCAGAGAAAAAGTAAACACAGTCACCTTTCTGTATATTGATTACATGATTCTCAAAAACAGGCTGGGGTTTCCCTTCTTTGGGAATACCGCCAATGGCAGATCTGGTTCCTTTAAATTCGGTAAGTTCTCCATCTCTTACAAGATACAACGGACGATGTGCACCGGAGAACTGAAGTTCCATTTTTTTCAGGTTTACTTTGCAAAGCGCTACGTCCATACCATCCCGGGCACTTGCTCCTTCTTTGTCTTGTCTTAGTGTTACCTGCACACCCCTGTGAAGTTGATTCAGGATCTCACCCGGGTTTAAAACTTCCGGATGGGTAAGAATCTGATTCATTGTAAAATATCCGATAAGTGAGAGCATTGCTCCGGGTACACCATGTCCGGTGCAGTCTATGGCAGCAATATATATATCATCTTCTTTTTCGTACAACCAGGGAAAATCACCACTAACAATATCGCGGGGGCGGTAAAACATGAATGAATCCTTAAAGTATTGTTTTACAAGCCCCTGGCTGGGCAGAATAGCGTTTTGAAGTCTGAATGCATAATTGATACTATCTGTGATCTTGGCATTTTTTTCCTTTACCTCTTCTTCTATTTTTTTAAGTTCTGTAATGTCATGCAGAATAAAGAGGATGGTTTCCATACGTCCGTCTTCATTGAATTCGGGTATGGCATTCAGGTTCATTACCCTTTTTTCGTTTTCGTGCGGGAAATCAATTTCTTTTTGAACCTTTTCTTTTTTTGATTTTACTTCACCTGCAATGTTATCAATGGTCTCTACAATAGCTTCGCTAAGGCCGATTTCTTTGAGATGTTTTTTACTCAGGTCTTCTTTTTTAGCCTCCAAGTAAGATTCAATAGAGGGATTTGCATAAAAAACGATACGGTTGAGATCAATTCTTAAGATAATATCAGGCGAGTTATCAGAAAGGGTTTGCATTTGCCCTCTCATGCGCTGTTCTTTTTCTGCTCTTTTTCGTTCGGTAATGTCACTGGTATTCAGGATAAGTCCGTTTATGGCCGGGTCGTTGAGCAGATTTTTACCTGTTGTTTCCAAAAACATGATAGATCCATGCTTGTTCAGGTAGCTATATTGTACCTTTTGTGGCTCGGCAGGTTTCTCAAGGAGGTCCTGAAATAATTTATTGATAATGGTTTGCCCTTTTTTATTGATGCGGTCAAAGTCTTTTCCTGCAAACATATCCTCTTCTGTGTATCCGAGGATGTTTTGAACAGAAGGGCTTACATATTTGAGTTCCTTTTTATCGCTGTAAATGGTGATCAGTTCCGAAGCATTTTCCAGAAGTGAATATAATCTTTTCTGGCTCTGATTAACTTCCTGTATCTTTTCCTCGAGATGGGTATTGGTTTTTTCCAATTCCTCTTGTGTGAGTCGCATTTCCTCGGCATTTTGCCTGAGTTCTTCCTCATTTTCCTTCAGTTCCTGGGTCATCTCCTGCGATTCACGCAGCAGTTTTTCTGTTTTATCAGTGATTTTTAGGTTGTAGATAGTACGGGCCACAAATTCAGCAATCCCTTTTACAAATTCTATTTCGTGGGGTTTAAAGTCTCTTACCGATGCAAATTCAAAGGCTCCCTGCAGTTTTTCTTCCATAAAAAGAGGTACGATAAGCAAACTGTCAGGTTTTTTCTCACCCAAAATACCACTGGTAATGGTAAGATAGTATTCTGGTATTTCGGTACGGTGAATAATGTCTTTTTCAATGGCAGCCTGTCCAACAAGCCCTTCTCCGATCTTTACTTCATCCTGGAGGTATTTTTTTCGGTTGTAGGCATAGGAAGCAGAAATTTTCAACAGCGATGAATCGTCGTCGTATATGTAGAAAACACCTTGCACAACATCAATATATTTTATAATGGCTTCCAGAACTTCATAGCTCAAAACATTTACATCGTTATGCATCCGCAGTATCTGACCTATTTTGTCTTTTCCCCGCATTTCCCAGTTTTGTAAAGATTCTTTCTGGTTGTTATCGTAAAGTTTATCTCTGAGGTTCTGGATGGTTTTGCCAAGGGTATCTGATTCGTCTTCAACCTCAAATTCAATATCATATCTTCCGTTTCCAATTTCTTCGGCAAAGCGGGCAACGGTGCTGATATTGCGGGTTTGATTTGCCATTTGTGTACTTAGGTTTTCAAATTTCTTGTTTTGTTTTTCCCACAAATCAAAAAGGTAATACGCTGCTATACCAAAAATCAGCGGAAATATATCGGCAATAATAATTACAGGATTGCTCTGGTGGATCAATCCCAAAGAATTGAAGCTCATGGATAAACCTAATCGCCCCATTTCTATGATCCATGAAAAAAGGGGAAAAATAAACCCGAGGGCGATGGATATGATTACAATATATTTTTTTTGCAAATAATTCATTATAAATTAATTAATGAAATTTATTTTTATCTTGAAAGAATCTTGTTCTTAATATGTCATTGCGTTCAATATTAATGCAGGGTATTTTTTTCAATTTTGTTTTCCTGTTGTCATTTTTATGTACACTTTAAAAAAGTTTGCATTGTAAAATCAATCTTCTGTTTGGTGTTCCTACTTCATTGATTACCTCATAATTTCTGAACTGAGAAACGGTCAATCGAAAAATATTTGGTTTCTGAATTCGTGAAAAATATTTCTTGTTAATTGCTTCATAAGTACTGGTCGAAACGCCCAACAGCATATGATGATCTCGTTTATCTCCGCTGTTGAAAAAAGAGTAAACGCTTGTTTGTCAGGCATCAGATATTGCCTGGTAATATCTATGCCATAGAAATTTTGTGCAGATACTTATTGGTCCAAATTTTAAGAAAAAACAAAGAACTGAAAGCAAACAGGGCAAAAATACATTTAATATGATAGAAAAAACCCTGTGTTTTACGCATTTTTTTTTAAGAAATATTTATAATTTGAAAGAATCGTTTAAGAATGAATGACTGGTTCATCAGAATTATAATAAGGAATCACCATGTCTTCCAGTTTTTGAATCAATTGAATATCGGTTTCATTAAACTTCTGAAAAGAAGCCAATTCAATAATACCAAAAAGGTTGTTTTCTTTATCTTTCCAGGGCACGATCAACAAATGGTTGGGGGTTGCCTGCCCCAGTCCTGATTTTACAGAAATATATCCTTTGGGTAATTCTTTGAGATAAAGAGGTTCCTGTGCTTTTGCCACCTGTCCGATAAGTCCTTCACCGATTTCAAATTCAAAGACTTTTTCTTCGGGAATATAAAAAGCAAAAGTGGAAGATAAAACCAGTTTATCTCTTTGTTCTTTGTTTTCTTTTAAAAATATTTCAGCCTGAGTTACCTCAAATCCTTTGGCAATGGAACTAAGTATCTTCTCTGAAACAATTTTGTTGCTTTTTACAGGGGTTTCGAATTCTTTCTTCAGGGTGCTTTCAATGATCTCTTTTCTTTTTTGAGTTTGTTCTATCATTATTTGCTCCTGTTCGCTTGCTGAATTTTCCGTAGTGTCTTCTTTGTTTTTATTCAGATCTTCTGTAATGGTTTCCACGTTTTTATCCAATAAATGTGCTGATTTCCTATTCATGATCCAGGTATGGATGAGCAGGCTTAGTATGGTCAAAAAGGGGATAATGATAAACAGGGTTTGCAGCAAATATAGATTTTGAATCGCTCCAATTATTTTGGAAAGTTGCATGCCATCTGTTAGCATGGTTGTTATATTTCCGGTTTTGTTCATTAGGAGCCATGCCATAACCAGAATAAAAACCTCAAGCGCAATGTAAATTAGAATTGTATTTTTTTTCACGGGGTCACTATTTTTGGTTTTAAACTTCATAATTTGTGATGTGTTGAAAAGTTTTTTGCAGAACAGTCTTTTGTTTGTTATTTGTTTTTTTGAAAAGATATGACAGTTATTGCGTTTTTTGCAGATTGATCAGGAACTGAATGATCTGGTCTACTTTTAATATTTGGTCTACTTTGCCGGTTTTTTCAATTGCAGCCGTTGGCATGGTTGGCATTTGTGCTTCTTTAGGGTCTTGAACAATGGTTAGTCCTCCCCAGTCTTTTACTTTTTTTAGTCCCCAGGCACCGTCTTTATTGGCGCCTGATAAAATGATCCCAACGGTTTTTTCTTTATAACAATAGGCACCAGTCATAAAGGTAAGGTCTATAGCCGGGCGGGAATGGTTGACAGGTTCTTCGGTTGACAGTGCAAATTTACCTGCCAGTTCGATATAAAGGTGATAGTTGGCCGGGGCAAGATACACTTTACCTGACCTCAGGTTTTCTTTATCAAGAGGTTCCACAACAGGCAATACCGATTTTATAGACAATGCTTCCACAAAGCCATGCCGCACATGTTTGAGCCTGTGCAATGCAAGCACGACAGGTATTTTAAAATTTGGAGGCAGATTCGACAGTATTTTTGTTACAACCTGAAAACTGCCTGCCGAGCCTCCTATGATTATTGCTTTGTAATTCATTGATACCCTTTTTCAATTGTTTATGACTTCTTTTTCAGCAATCAAACTACCTTTCTCACCTGCAACAGGAACCTCTCCACCAGTATTTCTTAAGTATAAACTGTTCCGGCATAAGATGTTTGCAGAAGTATGTGTCAATAGCGTTGTCATGGATCGTGTACGAAATATTAATAGTGGTTTTTTCTGTAAATTTTCTCATTTTCATTCATCAAATTATACTTTGAGGCATCTTTGCAAAAGGAAATGTTTTCTTTGTTTCCTATTGCCAAAAATCCGTTTGAAGACAAGATGCTGGTAAATTTTTCGAGTAATAATTCCTGAAACTGTCCGGTAAAATAAATGAAATAATTACGGCAGAGGATCATATTTACCCCCCTGGTTTTGGTCTCTTCGGTTGGATTGTATACCTCATAGCGAATATTCCTGTACAGACTTTCGATAAACCTGAATTGATGATCCTCTTTAACGATATATTGGTTCAGGTCGAAAGATTCATCTTCTTTGAATCTCTTACAATTGTTTTCTGAAATTTCGAGTTTATTGATTGCATAGTATTTGTTTGCTGAATCGTTGATAATTTCCTGGTTAAGATCAGTTGCCAATATGCTGCATTTATCATAAATTCCTGCTTCCGTAAGGCTAATCGCCGCACTCATAACTTCTTCGCCTGAGGAGCATCCTGGTATCCATATTTTTATTTTCTGGTGGTTTTTGTCAAGCACAGGGCAAATGTCTTTTCGCAGTGAACGCCAAAAAGCAGGGTCACGAAAAAATTCGGTCACTTCCACTGTAAGTTGTGCAATCAATTCAGGAAAAAAACTTTCATCTTCTTCCAGGAGTTTTATCAGATTCTCTATATTTTTTAAATTGTTTTGGTTGATTACTTTACTTAATCTGCGCTTCAACGAAGTAACTGCGTAAATAGTCATATCAAAATGGTATTTACGTTTGATGGTTTCATTGAGCATTCGTATGCCTGATATGCCAATCTCTATATCTTCAGATTTCAGGTTATTCATTGATCCTGCATTTGGTTACACCTGCCAACAAATATAAAAATAATTACTTGCGGGTTTTTCGGTGGTTTACGGTATTTTCCAAAAACTGGATTTTGGATGATTTTTATGCAAATCTTTTTGTATCCGTTTTTGTAAAGATGCAATAGGAATGATCTTCATGGCAGTATTTCTGTATTTTTGCAGTTTATTGTTCATAAAAAGATCATGTCGTTAACCCGAAACCAATTCATTTCCTTGAAGAAAATATCTGTAACCGGACCTGAATCTACAGGCAAATCCGAGCTGAGTAATGCACTGGCATCGCATTTTAAGACCACCTGCACAAAAGAGTTTGCGCGCGATTACATTCATGGATTAAATCGTCCTTATCAGCAGGATGATTTGCTGTTGATCGCTAAAGAACAGTTGAAAATGGAAGAAGAAAAAAAGAAAGTTGCCCATCGGTTTTTGTTTTGTGATACAGATATGCTGGTAATTAAGATCTGGAGTTTGCATAAGTATGGTGTTTGTCATCCCTGGATATTGAACCAGCTGGAGAAGAACCGATATGATTTATACATGCTGTGCGATATTGATTTGCCATGGCAGTATGACCCGCAGAGAGAACACCCACATCTGAGACGTTTTTTTTTCAATTGGTATAAAAAAGAGCTGGAAGATTATGGGTTTCCCTATTTTGTTGTTTCTGGTAAAGGGAAACAGAGAATAGAAAATGCACTGACAGGTATCAGGCAGTTTTTTACCTCAAAAACCGGATGATTTTTTCCACATCGAATATGGGTTCTTGTTTTATCAGGATGCAATCAGCATCAAAAAAATCAACTTAGAGCAAATGAATATAACAAAAGACGTGAAGCAGTACCTGCATCTGCATTTTATCATTGTTTTATTGGGGTTTACGGCCATTCTGGGTTCTGTCATAACCCTGAATGCAATTGAATTGGTTTGGTTTCGAACATTTTTTGCTTCTTTAGGTCTTTGGGTGTATCTGAAATACAGGTCGCTAAAGATCATATTACCGCTACGTGAGCAAATACATCTCTATCTGATCGGTTTGGTTGTTGCTTTGCACTGGATCACGTTTTTTCATGCCATAAAGGTGTCAAATGTTTCCATAACTCTGGGGGTTTTTGCATCAACAACCCTGTTTACCAGTTTTCTGGAACCTTTTTTACAAAAGCGACCTGTTTTGTGGATAGAGGTTCTTATTGGTGTGGTTATCATCCTGGGTATCTATATTATTTTTCAGTACGAATTGCAATATACAGAGGGGATCATTTATTCGCTCATCTCTGCTTTTTTGAATGGTTTATTTGTGGTACTCAACAGAAATATAAGCAGAAGATGGCATCCTTCGGTTATCAGCTTTTACGAGATGGCAGGTGGTTTTGCATTTATTTCTGTTTTTTTACTCCTTACAGGGCAGATCGCCGATCCTTTTCTTGATTTTCACCTACCCGATGTTTTTTGGATTTTGATTCTTAGTTTTGTGTGCACTTCGTATGCATTTGCTGCCATCGTTGAGATCATGAAAGAATTGTCTGCCTACACGGTTGTGCTGAGCATAAACCTTGAACCTGTGTATGGTATTGTTCTGGCATTTCTGATTTTTGGCGAATCGGAGAAGATGTCTTCCGGGTTTTATCTTGG
This sequence comes from uncultured Bacteroidales bacterium, assembly GCA_964390665.1. GTDB lineage: Bacteria > Bacteroidota > Bacteroidia > Bacteroidales > UBA7960 > SKVR01. Next base: position 14,617 of record CAYMLS010000064.1, read on the forward strand.
TACGCTGATTATTTTATGTTCTGTTTTTGCTTATCCTTATCTGAAAAGAAGATTCTATAAAAAGAGGGTGTCTTTTTCTTCTGATTCTTAAGAAGTGATCGCCTTTTTGGGGGGGGTATGCTTTTTAAATGGAAAAATTATCCAGAAACAGGCTGGCATTTGTCTGGTGTTTTATTTTTTTCTCCTCCGGAAAATTGTCATACATTTTTACCATCATCAACATCCTCTGGTTTTTCAAAAATATTTTTCTGTGTTTATCAATAAACCGCCAGTACAACCCATCCCAGGTTTCCTGCCATTTGCCTTTGGGGTAGTTGCTCATTTTCATCAGATAGTTACTGCCACTGATGTATGGTTTGGTAGATAGCAATCCACCATCGGCAAACTGGCTCATGCCATACACATTCGGAACCATAACCCAGTCACAGGCATCTATAAAAAGTTCCATGAACCATTGATATACATCATCAGGTTTTATTTCACACAACAGCATAAAATTGCCCAGCACCATCAATCTTTCAATATGATGGCAGTAACCTGTTTCCAATACTTTTTGAATGGTTTGATCAAAAGGGATGATCCCTGTTTTTCCCGCATAAAATGTTCCGGGCATATCGCTTGTAAACCCCTAGAAGTTCTGTGTTCTTTGCCTGCCTCCCCTGAGCAGATAAATCATACGCATGTATTCTCTCCATCCAATGATCTGTCTTACAAATCCTTCAATGGAATTAAGCGGAATATTGTTTGACAAACCGTAATCCAGTGATTTCTTCACAATTGCTTCAGGTGTAATCAATCCAATATTGAGCATGGGAGTAAGAATACTGTGATTCAAATAGTTTTCGTTTTGCACGATCGCATCCTCATATATCCCAAAGTCATGGAATCTTTGTTCCAGAAAATGGAAAAATCAATATTGATCAGTACCAAATCTGCTAACAATTACAGGTTTTATCAGCGATGATAGGGTTTTAAACACACTCTTTTTCGCAATTTTTCCAAAAAGAGAAAAAAGAAGGGAAATACCCCTGGGTATCAAACATCCACTCGCGGGGTTCTGCTTTGCCCCTGTAGTGTTTGTTGAAGGGGTGTTCTTTGTAATAAATATTTTTAAGGTCATATTTCCTTGATAGTTCATAAAATTCACCAGCAAAGACCTGAATACCCGGCACGTTTTCAGTCAGCCGCAAAACAAAATGGATGGTTTTTTCCGAGACGGGGTAATTGGCAAAGTGCGATGGTTCGAGCAATAAAATTCTGTTTGCTTTGATGTTGTTTTTCCAAAGAGGATCCATGTTATAAAGATTGTAGATCAGGGTAGGAAGTTTGGGGTCTATTTCAACATCTTTTTTTTCAGGCAGAAAGGTTTTTAAAGAAGGGTATGTTGTTTCGCTGAGAACAGAAGGTTTTGCTAAATGATCTACTTCATTGTAATCAAAATCAATGCATGTATTTTTTTGAGAAGTGTAGCAATGGTTGTTAATATTCTCCTGCAGGGCAATATACTTTTTACTACTGAAGGCCCCTGCTACCCATTGCCAGCTCAGCGCATTACTGGCCCAATCGCCGTCAATGAGGTGGAAATACATCCACTTTGCCGGGGTTTTCCAATGACTTTTCCCCCAGTTGCAGGCAAGGGAAGCCACATACATTCGCAAATGGTTGTGCATATATCCGGTAAGATAGAATTCCTGAATTGCTTTATCAATGGCTTTGATACCTGTTGTAGCATTGATAATAGCAGCAGGCATTTTTTCATTATCCACATCCTGCTGGGTTGTTTTTAAATCCTGGTTGATGAGGTCTCCTTTATATTTCCACACCTGCTGAAAGTAGTCGCGCCAGGCCAGTTCCTGCAAAAAACGTGTGATTTTAGAAAGATCATACCCTTTTTCGATCATGCGGTTTCTGATCATTTTGGTTGAAATAACTCCTCTGGAGATATAGGGCGACAGGCGGGTTACTGCTCCATCAATGTGATTGCGGGTTTGGGCATATTGGTATGGATTTATGGCGTCGATTTTCTTCAAAATCTCCGTATAGTTTGTTGGAAACATATTTTGTGCAATTTATTTTAAATTTCATTAAACGAAGGTGTGTTATGGTTCAATTAACAAGAAAGTGTGTTTAATGTTTTTTTGTATTGGTAAAACGATTGTGTTGCCCTATGGTGTCATGATCCTTTTCCTGGTATGGGGCAAATCCAAAGAATGATGGGATGAGCAGATCATGGTTTTTCTTGTCGCGATAGATGCACACGTGGGGGATTTTCTTGCTGTTTGAACGGTGCCCCCCTGATCGTTTCACCCTTAATGAAAGCATTTCTGAACAACTGAAGCGATCTTCATCTGACCTTTTTGTCAGGACTTTAACCATGTGAATTTATTTGTTTAAAAAATATATAGGTTAATGGGTTTTTTCTTAATTTTGGCAGCATCAAAACACTTCTGAAAAATATATTACAAACAGCTGTTAATCAAAACAATTATTTATGACAACAAAACAGAGTACCTTCGGGATTCATCCGCCCGATTTAAGCATTTACGGAATTGAAGCGGTAGATACTATTTTTTATAATCTATCTTATGAAGAACTCCGGGAGCATATACTAAAAGGAGGGGAGGAGGATTTCGAAAAAGGTTTTGAAACCCAACTGGGCGCCCTGGCAGTAGACACGGGTATTTTTACCGGTCGTTCACCCAAAGACAAGTATATCGTAAGGGAGCAAACAAGTGAAGATCACATCTGGTGGGCAGGTCCAAGAGCCAAAAGAAGTGATAATCAACCCATCAGTACCGAAATATGGGAAGATCTGAAAAAAACCACCCTCCGTCAGTTTAGCAACAAAAAGTTGTATGTGATGGATGCTTTTTGCGGTGCCAATGAAAACTCAAGATTGAAGATCAGGGTAATTTCTGAAGTAGCCTGGATGGCGCATTTTGTGAAAAATATGTTTATTCGCCCTACTGAGGAAGAATTGGTGGATTTTCATCCCGATTTTGTAATGATGAATGCCTGCAAAACGGTGAATGAAAACTGGGAGAGACATAATCTCAATTCTGATGTTTATGTTGCCTTTAACCTGAAAGAAAAACTATCACTCATTGGAGGTACCTGGTACGGAGGGGAAATAAAAAAGGGATTTTTCTCTGTCATGAATTATTACCTGCCTCTGAAAGGTATTTCCTCCATGCATTGTTCTGCCAATATGGGGAAAAACGGCGACACTGCAATATTCTTCGGATTATCCGGTACGGGGAAAACAACGCTATCTGCCGACCCCGACAGGTATCTTATTGGTGATGATGAACATGGATGGGACGATGAAGGTATTTTTAATCTGGAGGGTGGCTGCTATGCCAAATGTGTAAATTTAAGCAAAGAGAAAGAACCCGATATTTATAACGCCATTCGCCCCAATGCTTTGCTTGAAAATGTTGTTTACGATCCGGCCAACGGAGAAATAGACTTTTCTGACACATCCAAAACAGAGAATACCAGGGTTTCCTACCCGATCTATCATATTCAGAATGTTGTAAAACCAGTAAGTAAAGGTACACATCCCAAAAAGATCATTTTCCTTACAGCCGATGCTTTCGGTGTGTTTCCTCCAGTTTCGCGCCTTACCCGTGAGCAGGCCATGTATTATTTTCTGAGTGGGTATACCAGCAAACTGGCAGGCACCGAAAGGGGCGTCAAAGAACCGTTGCCTACTTTTTCTTCTGCTTTTGGTGCAGCATTTTTGTTGCTTCATCCAACGGTTTATGCCCAGCAGCTGGCAGACAAAATGAAGAAACATGGTGCTACGGCTTACCTTGTCAACACCGGATGGATAGGAGGGGCATATGGTATCGGACAGCGGATAGACCTGGAGTCTACACGCAATATCATTCATGCCATTCTTGATGGATCGCTCGATAATGCTGAAGTGGAAGAGATCACCCCCTTTGGGTTAAGTGTCCCCTTCAAAATAAAAGGGGTTGACGATGCCATACTCAATCCTAAAAATACCTGGAAATATGAAACTGCCTACAACAAGCAGGCAGAAAAACTTGCAGAACAGTTCATCAGTAATTTTAATCAGTTTCTGGATACTGATCTTGGGCAGAAACTTGTGGCTGCCGGTCCTCAAAACCGCTTCATGAAGCAGTATTATGGCTTTTACGAAAGAAGAATTGAAAATCTTGAGAAAAAGCACCGGGAAGAGATTGTTCGCTTAAAAGATCAGATATATATCTTGCAAACAGCATTTCATGATTATGTGTCTTTCAATTCTATTAATTCTGATTACAAAAAAAGGAAATTACACCGTTATGTACCCATTGTTTCCTGGTTTGACAGCAACGATAAAAAACACACCGAAAGTTGCGATCATGTGGTTCGCAAATTGATAGAAAGTGTCGGGTTGATCGCTTATGACCATGTAGAATCCGAAGTGGGGTATAATGAAATAATGACAAGAACAAAGAATGAAATGTCTACACAACAGGTTTATGAGGTTATTGACGAAATTCAAAATTGCTTTATGGGCAAAAGTTGCCATAACAGAAGTTTGGTAACAATGAAAGAACAACTGCGGAAAATCACGAAAGACGTGCCTAATTTCACCATCAAGCTCGGATATTTGCTCATCATTAAATATACCGACTGGGATGATAAAAGCAAGTCGGTCATCAAAAAACTAACCATCTCCGGTTTGATTCATATTGACCGGAATCCTCATTTGATAAAAAGACCAGAACAATTAACGGAAGAGATACAATATTTTTAAACCAATCGTTGTTATCTCTGTTAAAAGAATACCGGCAATGATAATCCTGCTTTTCGTAAACCTTTTTCTCTGCTTGCAATCTGAGATCTGGATATCATTGCCGGTTTTGTGTTCTTCCTGACCAGGGCAATTAATCCAATATTGGGGAACTTTTTCAAAACATATATTCCTGCCTTTTTTGGTTTTTGCCAACAGATAATTAATCCAATACTTTTGCATCAATTCCCGGGATCATCCTGATGTTTTTAGGGAATAAGGGAATAAATCTGCTTTGTATTTCATGAATGCATCTATGTGTATTTAAAATTCATCTTAATTTTTGTTCATAACGTTCGAAATTATTTTTTTTATGTTTTAAAATATTGTATTTTTGAATGTTATTTTTATTTATTCTGGATTAAATTAAGATGAGTATGGAAACTGGAACTATCAAATTTTTTAATGAAAAAAAAGGTTACGGATTTATCGTAGA
>CAYMLS010000065.1:0-19736 GCA_964390665.1 uncultured Bacteroidales bacterium
ATAGTTTGGTCTGCGGCTCTTTTTCATTTTAAATATTGAAAATCGTGAGTTTTTTGCAGACACTAAATAGAGAAGTTTTAAGAATTAATCAAAGATTTACCTGTAAATTTTTCTGAAGAACTGCCTCATTCACAGTTTTTTTTCACACTACAAAAACTTTCAATAATGACCAAAAAAATTATCATCCTCCTTTCTGTTTTGCTTTTAAACATCTCGCATATATTCTCCCAGGCAGAGATAGATACCAATAACATAGAAAATATTATTCACGTAAATGTAAATCACGTAAATGCCTCCGATGAAAATACCGGACTCACACCCGATGAGCCCATAAAAACTTTGCAAAAAGCCATTAACCTGTGCGAGGATATAAGATCCAAAATTGTTATTTATCCGGGTCATTATCGCTCCTATATAGATATTCTTTCCGATGAATTGTTAATACTCGAAGCCACAGAACCCGGAAAGGTATTTATTACCGGGAGCGATATTTTTACAGACTGGACACTTCAGGATTCGGTTTACAGCCATCAATGGGATTATGACTGGGGTTATTTCGATGATTCTGATTTTTGCTTTGGGCCTTGTAACCTTAGTGATTATCAAAAAAGAAGAGAAATGGTATTTATTGATTCATTGCCTGTTAAACAAGTGGTAAATAAAAACCATCTGGCTCCAAATACATTTTTTATAGATGAAGAAAATGATGAAATACTCGTTTATCCGCCGGAATCAGTAGATCTGCCATCATCTGAGGTAGAGGTTTCCACCAGAGGATTTAATCTTTACAACGAGGGCAGAAATGGTACCTTGGTTAAAGCAACCGTGTTTAATGAAGCAGGTCTTATCTTTCGGGGTATCGTATTTCAACATGTTGCCAATTATATTCATCAGGATGCCCTTACAATTTCAAATTCATCCAATGTGCTGGTGGAAGATTGCATTTTTCAGTGGAATAATGGGGTTGGATTAGAATTTACAAGTTCCAGCAATATTACAGTAAAAAATTGTATTATCAGATATAATGGCGAGCGGGGTATGGGAGTTGTAGCTGGTTTAAACGTTCATATTACAGACCTGGAAATATATGAAAACAACTGGAGAACCAATGCACCCGCGGTGATTGCACACGATGCAGCAGGTATTAAATTAATTGCCGGGACAGAAAACTGTTTGATTGAAAATATCCATGCCTATAATAATTATTGCCATGTGATTTGGTTTGACTGGAATAACGGTGATTATGAAATAAGAAATTCTTTGTTTGAGCACAATCAGGAAGCCGGCATTATGTTGGAAGCCAGCAGAAAACCAGCATCCGTGGTAAATTGCACTTTCAAATTCAATAAAATCGGTATTCTGGGGTATGGGCATGCCAATGTTTCTGTTGACAGTTGCTTTTTCTTCGCTAATAATTCACAAATAAGTTTAGGTCAGGATGGCAGAACCGTTTCTCAGGATGATAACTGGGAAATTAACAGTAATGACTGGACCATCAAAAACTCAAAGATTTTCTCTGCGAAACCTACTCAGGGTATGTTATCTTTCTTTGAATATCATTCTCCAACAACTCATGCTTCTTCAGATTATTTCAATACCGCAATAGCAGACTCCAATTACTATTATCATCCCAATGGAGACCAACAGTGGCCCGATGGTCAAAGTGCAAACGGCGGACAGCTAACCCTTGATGAATGGCGAAACATTACCGGGCAGGACATTCATTCTGTTTGGCAAAAACCATCTCCGGAGGATGTTGGCGGAAATGAACCGCCCGTTGCCATACTTGAATATGAATTTTTTAATGATACCATTGTGCGCTTTTTTGCTGATAAATCCTACGATCCTGAAGGACTTATCAACGCTTATAAATGGTATTTTGGCGATGGAGAAACCAGTGAAAATAAAAATATAAATCATTATTACAGCATTACCGGTAATGTGGATGTAAGTTTGGTTGTTACCGACTTCTTTGATGTAAAAGACAGTGTTTCTGTTGCACTATACATCGGACCAACATCTGTTGAAGAAGATTCCCATTCACACTCTTTTGCCCTGATATACCCCAACCCGGTTAAAAATCATCTGTATATGAATGTATTGCCTGAAATGGTGAATGGCAGAGGCAAAATTCGAATAGCCAACAATGTTGGACAGATCGTCTTTGAGGAATTATTTGAAAAACCCCACCATTCTATGGGTCCTTTCGATCTGAACCATTTGAAACCAGGAATTTATTTTGCTACGATCATTATGGAGAGCGGAGAAAGAACAACACAAAAAATAGTTTTAAATGAATGATCCCATTGCCAGGATAACATCGAAACTAACACTTATGGTTAGTGTTAGCGCCTTTATAATTTTAAATTTGTTGCCCATAACTTACTTATGGGCAACAAATTACTACATATCTGCTAGCGGAGGAAGTGATAACTTTAGTGGATTTTCTAAAAACCAACCTTTCAAAACAATTGGGATGGTTAATCAACAGGATCTGTCACCCGGAGATACCATATTTCTGAAAAGGGGAGATGTTTTTTACGGTACTATTGATATTGGGAAAAGTGGTGAAACATTAAAACCGATCGTAATCACTTCATACGGGTCAGGCACCGTCCCTTTGATTAGCGGGGCAAAAACATTCAATAAATTCCGGGATGAAGATCAATTGGTAAAAACCATTCATACCACTCCGGTTTACGCCGTTTTTGTCAACGATCGGTTTGTACTGCCCGCGCGTTATCCTGCCGGTAACTATCTGTACTTCGATGGGGGTGGAAGGAATTACATGATTGATGACAAAATCCGAAACACAGAATTTGATCTTGTAAATTCCACCATACGAATGCGTATTAAAAACTGGAGTTATGAAAATAAAAAAGTTACAAAAGTAGATGCAGATACTGTGTTTTTTGATCGAAACCTTTGGTCAAACAACTACGAAAAGTACAAATGTGAGAGTGGATGGGGGTATTTCTTTGATAACAAAAAGGAATTTATTGAAAATGAATTCGAATGGGCATTTGATGAAGCTAAAGAAACATTTTACATCCATAATCCTGATAAAAAAGAAATTGAAATCTCAAACCTCACCCATGGTATTGTCATAAAAAAGGGGGTGAGTAATATTAAAATTGAAAATATCGGTTTTGAGAAGTTTTATCAGAGTGGAATATTAATGGATGAGAGTACAAATCATATCACCATCGACAATTGTATTTTTCGAAATATTTTTCTGAAAGGAATAAAAAGCCATGAAAATGCTCACCATATAACAATTCAGAATTGTAAACTGGAAGATATCCCTGGACAGGGAATTTCGGTTTTAGAGGGGAATAATTTTCTGATAGAGAAAAACCATTTGAAAAGAATAGGACTTCATCCCGGATATGGAATTGATGGCAATAATGGCGGTATGGGCATTATCATTACCAACAATGAAACACGTCCTGAAGGTTATACAACCATTTCACATGATAATGTAATACGCAAAAACCGGGTTGACAGTGTAGGCAATTATGCCATTAGAATGGACGGAAAGAACAGTTTGTGCGAATACAATTATGTATCAAACGGTCTGTTAACCTTTAACGATGGAGCCTTGATATACACCTGGGGAATGGATTCCACCTTTAGCAGAAATAACATTATACAGCATAATATTGCAACCAAAACCCATGGCAATCTGGATGGCACGCCCAATAGTCATTTGATCAATATTGGGATTTATATTGACAACAATGTCAATAATGTAATTGTAAGAAACAATACCGTAACAAATACCGGTATTGGCATCCTTTTCAACAGTCTTTCCTATGAGAATCAGGCCAGCAATAATATTCTTTTCAACAATACATCAGGGATGAGTTTTACCGAATACCATAAAGGACAGCCTATTTATGGTATGGAAGTAAAAAACAACATCATTGTTGGGTTGGATTATGATCACCGGGGGATTTATTCAAAGAGTTTCGTTCACACATCATTAAATCCCGGAATTGTTGATAGTAATTTTTATTACAACCCAAAGGTTGAATTTTTTATGAATGCCATAACCACTTACGAAAGTTTTCGGCGTGACGAGGAAATGAGTTTTTCTGAATGGCAAAAACGGGGTTTCGATCAGAACGGAAAAACTATTTCTCCGGCTCAATTATCCGGAAAAAACTATCTGCCGGAGCATTTCATTAATAATGATCATTCCCAAAAAGTAGTTGACCTGGAGGATTATCAGTACTTTAATTTGTCAGAAGAACCTATAGATTGCATTCATATTCCACCATTCTCCTCTGTGATCGTATTGCGTAAATTATTATGATAATTCACAGTTTCAATGCAATTGAGACGCCCGGAAAAAATTTCCGGACAGAGAGTAAAAAAAAAAGTTTGGCAGAGAATTATCTTTGCTATTTATGAATAACATATTTCTGTATTCCTAAAAAATATTATTTCTGTAATTGTGCCTGTATTATTAACGCTAACTTCTTAAAGTAAACCATCATGACGAAAACACTAAGGCTTATTATCTTGCTACCCATATTTGCCCTGTTTTTCTCATGCGGCGTAAACTATGAATACCAGGAGAGAGACGATAATCACGATCTCATTAATAATGATAAACACAACACCTACGCTTTTCTCGGCAATTCCATCACTCACGACGGAAGGTATCATTCCTACTTCGAATTGTTTCTTTTAACCCGTTACCCGGATGTGGATTTTGCATTTATTAATGCCGGTGTATCAGGAGACCAGGCAGGAATAGCCCTGGCAAGATTACAAGATGACGTATTGGTACACGATCCGGATTTGGTAACAGTGATGTTTGGAATGAACGATATTGGCAGGAATTTGTACGGTCGCGAAAACCTGCTTTTAGATTCTATGGTTGCAAAACAAAACAAAAACATTACCAATTACGCTACCAACATTGATTCACTAACAAGCATAATTTTAAACTCCGGTGCTGAGCTGGTACTTTTTACCCCTTCCATTTATGAACAAAATGCAGAAAATCTTGCCACACCTAATATGTATGGGTGCAATGACGCCCTTAAGAGATGCGCATTGATTGTCAAAGATATGCACGAAAAGTACAACTCATTCCTGGTAGATCAGTTCAGTGTGATGGACTCACTAAACCAACTTTTACAAAAAGAGAATCCGGATACTACAGTGGTAGGCCCTGACAGGGTTCACCCGCAGGATAACGGACACTTTATAATGGCTTCCACCATGATTGGGCAATTAGGTTATTCTCCACTTGTAGCATCGGTTGAAATCGATATACCTGAGAATAAAGTGGTAGGTACCAATGCCGGAATTGATCAAATAATCATTGATGACAATATGCTGAGGTTCAATTATAAACCCGGAGCTTTGCCTTTCCCAATCCAAAATTTTCAGGATGTTGCAGCATTTTTAGACTTCAATAATAGTTTAAACAGAGAGATGTTTATAGTCAGCGGACTGGCTGCCGGCAATTACAAATTAACCATTAACTCAACTGATATTTCCATTTTTGATGCAACAGCACTGGAAAAAGGCATCAATCTGAGTGATTATGGTACTCCCCAGCAACTGTATGCTTTAGAAATAGCGCAGCTGGTTGAAGAGAAACGCCAGATTGTTTCCAACAAAATGCGCAATATTGCTTTTATTGAATATTTCTATGCACCCGGAGTAATGGAAGCAACCGACTCCCTTGATGCGATCAGAATAGTGGAGGAACGACTTCAGCAAGACTTCGGTAAATCGTACTATGGTTATTTGGAAGACCAGGTAAACCTTTATAAAGAAGTGAAAAACGAACTGCCCGAATTAAAAAGTACCGTCGATTCTCTTAATCAACAAATCAACAAACTCAGAAATGCAATACCAGTGTTTCAGATTGTTCTTGAAAAAACTTCCGTTTAATTTTATTCCATGTCCGTGAGAAACCGATTTTACCCCATTTCACTTATTTCCATTATTTTTACTACCGTTTTATCCTTCAATAGCGCACGCGCTCAGATGGACAGCTTACGTGTTTTTTTTATCGGCAATTCCGTTACTGAAAATTTAAAACCGGAAGGCTTTGAAGGCATTGTAAGATCATCAGATAAACATATCACATGGGGATGGAATGTAATTTACGGGCAGGCACTTTCCTATATCTGGGAACATTCGGGAGAAGGTTTTATTGAACCTCCATACAATGGGTTCAACAATGCATTGTCTGATTATCAATGGGATGCCCTTACTTTGCAACCCTACCAAAGGAAAATAAACGGGAATGATGGCGACCTGGCATCGGTATTAAAATTTCTGGAATTAGCTAAAGTGGAGAGTCCCGGTATTCAAATCTATATCTATCAAAGGTGGCCACGGTTGCCTGCTGGTGTTGAAGCTACAGCTCAAACCTGGGATAGTTTGTGGTTGAGAAAGTATGATACGGAAACTTCAGCAAGATATGATTCCAGAGATTTTTTTGAAACACTGACAGATTCGGTGCGTGCAAATCAATCCGACACAAATAAATGCCTGATGATACCTGTTGGAGAAGTAATGTATCGGTTAAACCAGGAGATGAAGAACGGGAACATGCCAGGATATAGCAATATCTGGCAGATCTATTACGATGATATACACATGAAAGGTATCGGGTCTTACATAATCGCCGCAACCTATTATGCTACCTTATACCAAAGTGATCCCAGAGGAATAAGTGCACCTGGCCTCTATGGATGGTTTAACCCGGAACAGAAGAACCTGATGCAACAAACCGTGTTTGATGTTATCATGGATTACAAAGACTCCCAGGGTGCCAATTGGAGTGGAGTAAATGAGACAACCGGTTTGCCGGAGATCTCTGCTCAAGAGGGTTTTGTGAATCTTTTAATGGGAGACGGTGTTTTGTCTGTTTCTTTCGCAGCACCCTTTGGTGAAACACGCAAGAGCGTAAAATTATATGCACTGAACGGACAATTGATAGATTCTCAGGAAGCAAGTGGTGAAGTGATTTTTAATATTCAGGGTACCCCAGGGATTTATATCCTGAGAATTGATGATTTAACAGGACAGACCCCGTTTCCCGCAATAAAAGTATTCATTGATTGATGTAAACCATTCAATCTAATACGAGATAAATTTTCTTACCAAAACCAATTCAAATATATGCTTAAAAATATTCCTGAAATACTCACTCCCGGTTTATTAAAAATCCTCGATGAAATGGGACATGGAGACGAAATTGTTTTGGCAGATGCCAATTTTCCTGCTGCAAGCAACGCCAACAAACTGATTGTTTACAGAGGGGTTGGGGTAATTCCTGTTTTGGAAGGGATTCTGCAATTATTTCCTCTTGATACTTTTGTGCCTTCACCCGTTAAAGTAATGCGACCGGTAGATGAAAATGAACCAGAACCTGCTATCTGGGAAGAATATAAATCGGTCATAGAACAATACTTTTCTCCATTGAAAGAATTTGAGTTGATTGAACGTTTTGATTTTTACAAACATGCACAAAACGCTTATGCGATTGTATCTACGGCAGAAAAAACCGGATATGCGAATATAATTTTAAAAAAAGGGGGCGTATGATCATACCCCCTTACTGTATTCTTTTTCTGACGTGCTTTTCTTACTGTTTGGTATTGATAGGCATTTGACCCTGTCAGCTATTGAAAGTTTTCCTATTTTTGAAAATCTTTAATTCCTTAAAACCAATCTATGAAACAATTTCTTCTATTCGTAGTTTCTATGCTGATCTTATCTTCAGCAAATGCCAATGAATGGTTATCGCAGGTGAAGTTACCTGATGGTACTGATTTTTATTTTTGGAAAGATTCAACACAATACAGCAAAACATACTATGTAGATATTAATCATCCTGAATCTTCCGATGATAATCCCGGAACACGGGATCTTCCTTTTAAATCCATCCGTAAAGCATCGCAATCCGTTCGTGCAGGAGAAGAAATTGTCATTCGGGGTGGGGTGTACAGAGAGCAAATTCGTCCTGAGCATGAAGGCACTTCCCCACAAAAAATGATTCAATACCGTTCTTTTCCAGGAGAGGAAGTGGTTGTTAAAGGTTCAAAAGAAATTAACCCGGAATGGACAGTTTCCAACGCTCCCAATGGCAAACCCCTCTCATTTAACCTTTGGCAATCCGATCTGAAAGAGATTTTTGCAGATGGAAAAAACAACCCTTTCTTATTACCCAACGCAACGCACTATGAAATGGAACTGATGCATTGGGCTACTGACTGGAAGGAGCTGCCACCTTTCACCCTACCAAGGGGTATGCTTTTTCAGGATGGACAAAGAATGGTGCAAATGGCATCCTATTTTGATCTTTTGAAGCTCCCGGGTTCTTTCTGGGTTGATACGCTCACTCAACAATTACATATACATCCTTTTAACCAGAAACATCCAGGTCTCAGCAATTTTGAAATAACCCGTTTTCAACAACTTGTTTACCCCGAAAGAGAAAGAATGGGGTACATCGTTCTGCAGGGCATCCATTTTAAGCATGCGGGTAATGGTTTTGCCAGGACAAATACTGGTGCCGTAAATCTCAGATCGGGGCATCACTGGATCGTTGAAAACTGTGTCATTAGCCAGGTAAACTCTGTAGCCATTGAGATTGGTGCCAGAATCCGGGAACGTGCCGAAACCACTGAAGAAGAAAAAGAGTGGATCAACAATCATCCCGGGGGGAACCAGGTTATAGGCTGCCATATCTATAATTGCGGTACTGGCGGCATACAAGGTCACACAAACAACCAGGCGCTGTTGGCTTACAACCACATTCATGATATTGGGTGGCAGCATGTTGAAATTTACTGGGAATGTGCCGCAATAAAACTACTCAGAACCAAACAAACACTCGTGATCCATAACCGGATACATGATATCACTGATGCCAATGCCATATGGCTGGACTGGGATAATGAAAATTCACGCGTTACAAGAAACATCATCTATAATGTGTCAAAAACTTTCAATGGAGGTATTTTTGTAGAAGCTTCACGTACACCCAACATGATCGATCACAATATACTCGATCAGGTCAGGGGGTTCTCCATCAGTTTGGGTGATACTGATAATGCCCTGGTTTACCATAATCTTGTTATGAATGGCGAAGTGCCGGTAGCCAGCCACGTGATTACTGACAGGAGTTTGAATGGTGTTAGATTGACCAGCCGCAATAATCAAATCAAAAACAACATTTTTTACCAGAACCGGCAAATGCCCAGAATAGACGATAAAGATAATATTTGTAACAATAACCTTTACCAGGCAGTAGATTCGGTTTTTGTCTCCTGGCAGCAGAGAGGTTGGGATACGGATGGCCATAACCATGATTTTACAATAAATGCATCTCCACAATTGAAAATACTCTGTGTTGAACAGCTCATTCCCTGGAAAACGGTGCAGCCGATCAATTTGCTCAGATCAGACTTTTTTCATAACTCCAGACCTGAGGAATATGTAAGTCCGGGACCCTTTGAGAAAAAGTTTAAAAATGCAACCACATTTCAGATTTGGGATTGACAATGACAGTTTAAGATTAGACAGTTTTAATTTTTACCCGTCAGTTTTTTAAATACTTCTATTTCCTCAAAATCATAAGGGGTTCCGTCGAAGCGAAGCAGGTCATGAAACCAGATTTCCGGTTCAGGAAAAGGGTCGCCTGGTTTGATCACCTTTCCATCTTTAAGCTCTTGTTCTACATCTCTTCCATTACGGCTGCTCCAATGGAAAATGGTTTGCGTTTTTCCGGCCACAAAGCCCCAGTTTATGGATACATATTTATTCTCTTTAAAATAAGGCAGCATATTTTGTGGGGTACATCCACCATGTCTGGCCAACCATTCTGTTATAAAAATTGGGCGGTTATCTGTCAGATAGGGAGCTATTGCCCCTTTGGTATTATTAACATCACCATAAGAGTGTAATGAGTGTACATCGGAGTTTATTCTGTTAATTCGAATGTTTGTTTCACCCACAGAACCTAATGTTGAAGAGGTTATGGGTTGTGAAGGGTTTACCTCACGTGCCCATACCCACGACTGGTAAACCAGGTATTTCGATTGATCACCAAAAGCATCTTTATCATGGATGGGTTCAATCTGGCCCGGAATGCTTTCTCCCCGGCCGGGTTCGTTGTAAAGTTCCCACAACAATACGCGTTCATCGTCTTTAAACCGTTCAATGGTTTTTTGAACATAGCCTTTTAAGCGGGCAACCTCTTCAGGGGTGGCCTTGCCTGAGGAAAACCGGCGGGCCACATCACGGGTTGGACTATTTACCCATCCTGAATTGTGATAGGCTATAACAGGGAGTGGTTGTGGTCCCAGGCTGGCATTGGGGCGGTGACAATCGTCGAAGAAAACAAACCAGGGGCGAATTCCATATTTGGTGCAAATGTTTAAAAACTCATCCATGCGTTGGTACAAACCTTCTTCATCGTTTGCCCACACCAGGTCGTGAAGATACACCCGAAGGGTATTCATGCCCATATCTGCTGCCCATCCAAGCTCTAAATCAATGCGGTCAGGATCCCAGGTAGACGCCTGCCACATTTCTATCTGGTTAATTGCCGTAGCCGGATAGTAATTACAACCAACCAACCATGGTAGTTCGTCGTACCAACTGTTGATTTTTTCAACACTCCATTGGCCAGGTACTGGCACAGAGTCATTAATGGCAGGTTGCCCATTGGCTGTTTGCAACAAAAAAACAAGTATGATGGTTGTGAGAATTTTCATTTTAAAAGGAGTTTATTTTTGAATTTTACCTGCAAGCGATATTTTGACTGAAAAATTCAGTGAAGCGATAAATTTATTCCAATAATTGCGTTCTGAATCCATTCATCCTCTTCTGTAAAAACATTCCAGATCATTACAAAACGAGCAATTGTAATCTTTGCGTTTTACATCTTTCCCAATCCCAATTACCCCACTAATTGATTTTATGGGTTGCATCAATGCACTTTCTGTTAAGGTGACGCCGCAAAATCCCGGAGTAAAAAGATCAAATAATTGATGCTGTTCCACGGTATTCCATCCGCAATAACCGGGGCTAAACCTGTTTGTTATTTTTAAATCGTATTGGCTCAACATGTCCAATAGTATCTCCTCTCCCTTGTCCATGCATTTTTCTACAATCAGTGAGCCTGTTATATCAGCAATATAACTGCGTAAAGGATTGCCCATATTCATGCAATCTTTTGAATATTTGGAGATTGAATGTCCGGCTGTGCAAATAAAAAAAGCAAGTGAAGTACTTTTTCGTATTTGCTTCATAATAATTTTTCCGGGTTGAAATTCTTTTTGTGAAGCGACAAAGTTATTATCCTCCAGGTTAATGGCAATATTGTTTGTTATAAAAAAACCACCTTCCGCAACGGAAGCAGGATTGATTTCTTTCTTTATTGTTTCGTAATCTTCTTCAACCAGGGGGAAAGTGCCATCATCCTCATTATCACCAATGATCTCATACAATTCCTGTATATCCGGAAAGAGTTCGTTATAAGGAAATGAGAATTTATGATTTTGCATCAGATGGAAGTATTTTTCAATAAAAGTGTTTTTTTGACCAATGACGAAATTTTAAAGTTTTCTTTGTGGCACTAAATACCTGCCGTCCTTTTTATCTGGCATTAAATTCATCTAATGCATCGTAAAATGCCTCAATATTTTCAAGTGAAACTCCCGGAGGAACATCACACCCTGAGGAGAGAACGAAATTTTTGTAACCAGCAGTCCTTTCCAGTAGCGACAAAACATCTTTTCGCATACTGGCAGGAGTGCCGTTTAGAAAAACATCTGAAGGAGATATGTTGCCCAGTGCGATAACGTTTGGCGGTACCTGGGGCAGAATGTCCATCATATCCACTGCATTGCCAAAATGGAGGCCCATTGCCCCGGTTGACAACATTGTTTCTACTTGATCGGTGGTGTTGCCACAATTGTGCAGGATCACCATGAATGAATCATCCTGAACGTATTCAACAATTTCTTTTACGTAAACAGACGAAAACATATCACACATATCGGCAGACAACAGACCTGCTGCCGGTTCAGCGATCATTAAGCCGTTCGCCCCTGCTTTTTTGAATGCCAGTGCATATTCTTTCAAAAATTCCGTGCTTTTGTGTAACAATTGCCGGGCGGCATCTGGGTCCATCAATACAAAAGTCATCATCTCGGTAATGTCGAACAACCGGCCTGCCAGGGAATAAGGTCCTATCATCCCGCCAAAAACGGGCCTGTCGTTTATGTGTTTAGCCGCCAGGGATGTAGCTTTCAGGTATTCTCCGGTGCGGCCATCGCCCACAGAAGGGACTTTCAAACTGTCAATTTCATCAGATGAAGTTACCAATGGTGCCGTGATGGTGGGAACCTCCTCCTGGCTAAAAATGATTTTTGAACCAAAGGCCTGCGCTTCAACCGACAGGTCCATGACGATAACCGAACCTGCATTGGGGAATTTTTTTGCCAAAGCGGAAATACACTCAAAATGGTCATGTCCGTTGGTTACAATGTCAGCGATTGTTTTTTTGGTAACCTCCAGTCCAGGATAGGTCATAATTGGCAAAGCCTTTTTGGATGTTTCGTTTACGATGGAGCTTATCCAATCGTTCATTTTGATTTCCATCTGGCAGAATTTTATGGTTATATCCGATTCCGGTTTAAATGCTATTCAAATATTCTATGGCTCCTTTGGCACCTCTGGAAAAAAAATCAGCACCAATTTTTGTACAGAAATCATTGTTGAGAGGAGCCCCTCCCACCAAAACATGTGTTGAAGGGTATTTTTCTTTGATTGTTTGTACTGTACCAGCCATATTTTCCATGGTAGTGGTAAGCAGCGCCGACAGACCCACAACACAGCTGGGGTGGTTTTCAATTTCTTTCATGAAACTGTCTGTTTTCACATCAACCCCCAGGTCAATCACTTCCCATCCGGCACCCTGAACCATCATGGCCACCAGGTTTTTCCCAATATCGTGCAAATCGCCCGCTACTGTGCCAATTACAAACACTCCTTTGCGTTTGATTTCTCCCGACTGGAAGAAAGGTTTCAAATGCTCCATGGCCGTGGTCATAGACTTTGCCGACATGAGCATTTGGGGAACAAAAACTTTGTTCTCTGCAAATTTTTGCCCAACCCGTTCCATGCCCGGCATAAGCGCCAGGGACAAAATATCCGAGGCCGATAAACCCTGATCCAATGCTTCCCGGGTTAGTTCATCAGCCCCTTTTTGCCCCTTCATGTTGGGTGGAAAGGGAGAAGCCTGGTTTATTTTACCAAATTCTATACATCGGGAAATTTCTTCCAATAAATCGCTCATATTATCTCTGTTTTGATTTTAACCATTGATTTTGCGAAGTGCATTTACCATGGCAACAATGTTTTCCACGGGTACATTGGCTTGCGTGTTATGTACAGTATTGAATACAAAACCTCCGCCTTTACCCAATATTTCACATTGCTCTGTTACTTGTTTTTCAACTTCCCCGGGAGTGCCTGAAGGTAAAACCTTTTGTGTATCTACACCACCTCCCCAAAAGGTGACATTTTTCCCATATTTACTTTTCAGAAGTTTAGAGTCCATGCCGTCCGCACTGATTTGAACAGGATTGATAATATCGAATCCCGAATCAATAAAAAGGGGTATGAAAGACTCAATCGCACCGCAGCAATGCTTGAAGGTTTTCCAGGTGGTGTTCTGGTGGATCCAATCATTGATTTTCTTGTAATAGGGGTGCCAAAGGTCAATGTAGGTCTGGGCATCGCAAAAGGTAGAAACCTGTGTGCCGAAATCGGTTCCGCAGATGTAAATAACATCTATCCTGTTTCCAACCACTTTAAAAAGCCTGGAAAGATTTACAAGGGCTATTTCGGTCTGTTTTTCAAATATTCCATGCACATAATCAGGACGCATGATGGATGACATGTACCACTCAGCCACATCCCTTATTCCTCTGGGGTTTTCAAGGTTCATGGCGGGAACAAGAGCGATGTCTCCCAGTCCCGTTCCCCCAAAAGTTGCCGTGATCCCTTTTCCTGAATCTGCTACCGCATCCACTGCGCCTTTCCAGTATTGCAAATCTTCTTCACCTATAACACCAAACTCTTCCAGGTTATCTTCTACATTTAATTCTTCTTCTATGATGGGTTGCTGACGAATGATGGCATCAAAAAAGTAACTTGAATTGGGCATTTTGGCACTCGGAGCAACCGAGGTATTGCCTTTTGGATAAATCAACAGATCGTTGTTGGCATCAAGGGTGGTGTTGAATTCGCCAGGTACCAGAACCACTTGCCCCCAGAAGGTTTTAAACTCCTTCCAGTCTTTTTGTGCTATGCCAAACATGTTATAATTGGAAGAAAGGCCTATGGTATCAGTGCCTAATATTTCAGCCAGATCCGGTTCTATCTCGCCCAGCATCTGAAAAGGTTCTGTC
Source organism: uncultured Bacteroidales bacterium (assembly GCA_964390665.1). Classification (GTDB taxonomy): domain Bacteria; phylum Bacteroidota; class Bacteroidia; order Bacteroidales; family UBA7960; genus SKVR01. The sequence goes on from CAYMLS010000065.1 coordinate 14,463, forward strand.
ACCTTTACTGGTTTTTCAGGTAATCCGTAATATTTGCGTAATCGCTCAACAGCAAGAACATGAATCCCTGTGTTGGATGTGGAGCCGAAATCGATCACGATCTTGTCGGGCTCTACATGATTTAGTGTTTGAATCAACCTCTTTTTTGATGTCATATCTGAAAATCTTTGAATGATTAAGGAGAAATCAGCCCTTCATAAACTTCAAAATCATTATTTCTTTAGGTGTATAAATTTTTAATATAAAAACCCCGTTGGGCAGACCACTAGTGTCAATCTTACCGCTGAAATTTTCACCATCAGTCAACTGCAGAACTCTGCCCTGACTATCAATGCATTCGATTGAAGAAACATTATCCGGCAAATTTTCCAGATATAAGTAGTTTTTTACCGGATTGGGGTATAAACTTACACCCGGATGGTCTGCTACAGCAATATCGGTTGTGGTTCTGTAAGTAAATCCACTATCCCTGATTACCACTTTTGAAGAGAAGGGGGCAATTTCGACCGACGAAACAGGATTATTGTCAATGTCAACATAACTTCCGGAGAGTTCAACGGTGATGGTGTTACCCGTATCATTGATCAGCAGCTCGGAGGGATCATCGTCTGATGCTTGATCAAGTACATAAAAACTAAGTTTGCTGTTATGATCGTTCATGTTTTCAACCCAGGTTGACCATTGAATATTGCTGGTCATGAGTCCTTCATGATCCCAGGGGTTCATGTAGTAGTTTGCATCAACAGTTCCCATATCATATGTGTCTGTGCCTTTCAGAGAGAAAACCCTGTTGTAAATGTTGGAAGCAAACAAAATGTTCTCTTCTGCTTTCATTCCATGAATAGGGCCATCACCGAGATATGCAAAGTTGGAATAAAGTAACTGGTTAGATGTATTCTTATAAGATATATTGCCTGTAAAAGAATGATTGTTGCTCCCGGCATTGGCATGCATGCCCGAGCCATTAAAGGCGATGGTATTGTTTTCAGCAATAAGGTATGACGAATTATTATCGAAATACAATCCAAAACCCATAGATGAGGGTGAATTTTCATTTATACCGTCGGTAGCGATTCTGTTGCCATAGGTATACATTCCTATGTTGTTTCTCCAGGTAGAGTTTTTACAGTTTTGCCCCCAGCAGTATAAAGCTCCCACATCGTTCAGGGTCAATCCTGTATAGGTTACAACATTGTTTTCAATGATGCTGTTATCGCAGTAGGCGAGTATTCCACCATAACCAATGCTGTCCAGGCGGTTTTGAGAAATGAGAGCATTTCTGCTGTCCAGAAGGTATATGCCACAGGTGTTATGTTGACCGGTTTGTCCGTAGGCAAAGTTTAACCCTACTCTTCTGATGTCATTGAAACTAATGTTAACATCATCCAGGTTATGTCCGTAAATGGCATTGTTGACCAGGTCATGCATTGTGTTGGATGCAACATGAAGGTTACTTCCTTTTAAACTAATGGCAGTTTTGTGTATGTGAGAAATGGTGTTGTTGAGAACCGTCACATTTTGGGTTGCATTACTTCCAATATTGATGGCATGTGCGGCATGCTTATCAATATGGAGGTTCTCTATTACTATATTGCTTTCGTTTCCGGGTAGATTAAAACCTGTATTGTAAACAGATGCATACACGGTGGTATTATCCGGATTTTTGCCTTCCGGAAACCAGATATATATCTTGCCGGCAGCAGCATCATAAACCCATTCGTTGGATGTATCAAGGTAGGCAAGTTTGCCATCCAGGTAATAACCAAAATTGGCTTTTATTTCATACTGGGCAGGGCTGTCGAAAACGATCTCCTGGTTTTCGTATTCCGCCACAGTTCTGTATTCCCATGTCCAGGCATTGCTTCTGAAGCGCACGGTTGATCCTTCGATCACTTCTTGCGGATGGTCGAGCTGTCCTGTAGCGAATCCTGTTTTTGAATCAGACTGTATGGATGTATTAAATAAAAAACCTTCCTCCTGGTTTGGATATCTTGCAATATGAACCATAATGTCATCAACATACAACTGTGCCGGCTTTCCCTGTGTCCAGTTTGCAGAATAGATATGACCATCAGATTGTTGCCAACCCGATACTGTTTTTGCACCCCTGATAACAGGCTTCTCTCCTTCACCATATGATGTAAAGGAAACAGGATCGCTGGGAGTACCTGATGTAACCACATTTATCTCTCCCTCAAAGGTATCGCCTGCTTTAAAAAATACCGTTGTGCCGGGTATTAAACCTGCCATGATGCTGTTGAGTTTCTCAAGGGTTTTCCAGGGTTGGTCTGGAGTACTTCCGCTATTGGAGTCACTTCCGTTATTTGATAAGTATATTTCGGGCCCGTATACTTCACTCAATCCAAATCCTACAGGAATAAAATCCAGATCATCGGTGATCACAAACCGATCAATAGAAAAATCAGGTGTGTTGTATGCCATCTCAAAGGTATTTTCGCCTGATGAGACAGGGAAAGTTTCTGAAGATAACGCGACCCAGCCCCAACTGTCTGTTGCTGAAGGTAATGTGAACAACTGCCATGCCCCATCATTTAATCTATACCACAACTTATTGTCCCCGTCTGTATTGCCTTTTATTCTTGCCCACAGTTTTTGGTTTGAAGTAACACACGAGGTAAAAGCATAGGAGAGTATTCCGTTTTGAGGAGTATCCGGCTGGTTTAGATCACTTTTTACTTTCAGGTAGTTTCCCGCTGAAGTGAAATTATCCTCATGTATGCTGTAGCAGCAATCATCGAAAATCGCTTCAGCCTCCCAGAATACCATGCTTTGAGTGGGATTTGAGGTGAAAGTGGTCTCGGAGAAAACTACATTCCCAATGGTAGAGGCATCAAAACTGGTTGCTGCCAAACCTATAAAGACCATATTGGAGAAGTCCATTTCCATGCTGGTGATTTGTGTCCAGTCAGATCCATTGGCCGAATATGCAGTAGTAATCAAACTACCTTCGCGGGTAAGGCGATACCAGGTGTTGGTATTAACACTGGCACAGGAAAGACTCTGGCTGCTGGTACCTGATGATGTTCTGGCCTGAAAACAGGTTCCGGTAGTGTTTTCCGGTTGAAATGTAGAAATCATACCATAGGCAGATTCAGGTGTAAGATTTTCGCGGATCATAAGTCCTGCTTTGGCCCATACACCTGTATTGACCATACTTTCCATTTTGGTTGTGATTTGAAAATCTCCGCATACTACCTGATAAACAAAATAAAAGTCGTCGGCAGTATTCCATATATCTACTCCGGATGAATTGATGTTGATTTGATTTCCGGATTCCGTGAAACTTCCTGTAACGGATGATTCACTGCCAATGTGCAGGCCCGTCCATTGTGCATGAGAGCAAAATGCAATGCAAATTACGGCCGTTATAAGAATAAGTTTTTTAGTCATAGGATGATATTTTGTGTGTTTTAATCTTCGATAACATTTAATGCTTAACAGCGAAAACCTTTAACTTTGGTTGCAGCGGTTCATCGCTTTCATAATGAATTTTCAACGGATTGCCGGGGTTGATCTTTTCTGCTTCAATTTCGGTGGCTATCCATGACAATCCGCTCCAGATGGCTTTATCATAGTCTTGCCGGAACTGAATTTCTTTTCCATTTTGGGAGACAGAAAGCCGGAATATTTTATTTAACCTTGTTCCGTTTGGTTCTCCACCACCGGTTGAACGACTGGGAAGATTGGTTTTCGGATCAAACTGCTGAATGGTGATCAGCAGGTTTTGGTTTGCGGGTACCGATACTTCTGCATCCAGAGAGTTGGTGCCGGAAGTAGCCGTCTTATCAAATGTTAATTCGTTGATTTCTTTTGCAATTTTGTTGAAATCTCCCTTTCCAAGGTCATACGCTTCACCTGCGTACTTGCCGGTTCCAATGACCACCATTTGTTCCGGACCCAGATGAACCTGGTTGCCTTCAATGGATGGTTCAAATCCTTCATCGGCGAAAAGAATACGTGTGGATGCGTCTTTGGATTGAACGAACGCACCAATGTTTACATGTGTAACTTCCTGCCTGGGGTTTATAACTGTTATTATTTTGCCCAAAGTATTTTCTGCTTCATATCCGTATATTTCGCCCTCTCCGGGTATGTTCCCGATGGTTTTGATCTGTCCAAACTCCTGAAATTCGTAAAACATTGCCTGTGCTTTGGCAAACCATGCCCCTTCGGCATTGTCAAGTAACTTCAGATCGCCGTAATAGGTGTTCATCCACCCTCCGCGGGCAAGCGAGAGCATTAGTGCTGCTTTCCAACCCGATTTCCCCCTGTGGTAGCATGTACCGGTATTGCCAACCATAAAGGCACAGTTGTCAATATTTCTTAGTGGAACACCATTGAGCTCATATTGCCTTACCATATGATCGGTGTAGTGGTCTTTTGACCTCCAGAAGTTGTTGAATGGAATATCAGACAAACGTGGATCGCCACAATATAACGAATCAAATACTTCAAGCCACCTCATATCTATGGTTTGAGATACTGGTAGCGAAGTGTTTGTATATTCCCCGCCATATCCATTGTACGCCAGAAACAGCACATCGGGATTCTTATACCTGAAAACCTTAAAGGCACTCAACAAAGCTCTGATATTGTTTTCACGGATTTCTTCGGGGGTATGTGTTTTTTCCACAGTGGGTGTTGCGGCATCGAAATCTGCAAAATCAAACTTGAACATTTTAAACCCCTGATCTGCTAATAGTTGAAGGGATTGCATAAAATGAGAAAGATATCCGCCATCAAACAAACAAAAAGAACGCCCATGGCTTGCCAGGGAATCCTTCCATTCCGGTATCACATCCAGAAACCAGTATTCTTCGCCTGCCACCAGAAAGTTGGTGGATACCCAAATGCCAGGCTTTATGTTGTGCTCATGGCAGCGTTTCAGGAATTTTTCCGGCCCATGTTCCGGCCAGTCAGGTTTCCGCCAAACCCTGTAACCGCCGTCTTTTGAAAACCAGAAACAATCCATCAGGTAATAATCAAACTGCACACCCTGTTCTTTGAGTCTGATCATCTCATCAAATTGCTCCAATGCAATTTTCTCTGTAAGTCTTACATTGTCAGATAGTTCATCGTAGGCTGCCCAGTTCACATAAACTGATAAAGGTTTGTTGAACCTGTTTTGGAAGGAATTATTCGGGGATATGTATTTCATATGGAAGTAAGTGTTTTAATAATAAAGAAAAAATTGTATTCATGAGTACAGTCTAAAAACTTGTTTTTAGACATTCGTGTATTTTTTTGTTTTAT
>CAYMLS010000066.1:0-13100 GCA_964390665.1 uncultured Bacteroidales bacterium
TTTTGACACACACGCGCATGATTGTAATTCGTGGCAATGTAAAACATGCAGTCAGTGTTATGGCGAGCTCCATCTAGCAACTTTAATAAAATATAAACAGATGAAATCGTACAAATATAATCCCTTAACATTACAGTTTTTTGCTTTGTTTGCCTTGTTCATTGCTTTTTCTTCCTGCACTGAAAATGATGACCCGGAACCAGATCCAACCATAAGAGAAAACGAGGCCTTTTTTGAACATATGAAAGACTGGTACTACTGGAACAACGAGATGCCTGACATCGAATTTTCTAATTACGAATCTATTATGGAGGTAATGGAAGCCATTCGCTATACGCCACTCGACAAATGGAGTTACATTACTGATCTCGATTCTTTCCTGGCCTACATACAGGAATCAAAATTCATTGGTCATGGTTTGAGTTTCTCTTATGATCCACAGGGCGACCTGCGTGTAAATTTCGTTTATAAAACAACTGATCTTTACCAATCGGGGGTAAGGCGCTCCTGGATTATCCGGGAAATAAACGGCACCAATATTACTCCCGGTCTGAATGTAAACACACTACTGGGAAACAATGCAGAAGGTGTGACCAATGATTTTGTTTTTGAAGATCATGAAGGGAATATCGTGGAAATAACCGATATGAAGCAGGAGATCACCATGAATACTGTTTTGCACCATGAAATCATCACCCTGGATGATATGAACATCGGGTATATCGTGCTTCAGGGGTTCACTGAACCCACAGAGGAGGAACTTCTCACTGTATTCAGTGAATTTGCACTACAGGATATTGATGAACTTATTCTCGATCTCAGATACAACGGTGGTGGTTCCACTGCCATCGCCAACACACTGGCATCGATGATCGGAGGCGATCTGGTTCAGAACCAGACCTTTTCAAAGTATGTTTTCAATGAAATCCAGGCGGAAGAAAACAACACAGATGAACCCTTCAACGAAGTAGATACGAAACTAAACATCAACAGATTGATCACCATTGCCACCTCTCGTACCGCATCAGCAAGCGAACTCATCATTAACGGATTGAAACCCTTTTTACCAGTTAGCATTGTAGGAAGCAATACCCACGGAAAACCTGTTGGGATGTTGCCCTTTTCTTTTCAGGAGCTGGCGATTGTTGCTATCAACTTCAGGATTGATAATGCCAATGGCGAGGGAGAATATTTTGATGGAATTCCGGTGGATATCCCCGCAGATGATGACCTGACCAGGAGATTCGGCGATCAGGAAGAAACTTCACTGAAACAGGCGCTGGAATTTATACAAACCGGTACAGTTAAATCAACCATGGCAGAGGAAAACCCTTATCGGCAACCCCATGAACAACTCAAGGGATTAAGGCAAGTCATTGGTGCTTATTAAGGAAAAAATCCCTTCTGACTATTGGGCAAATGAGCAATTCTTTATGTATGCTCTCCCCTGATCTTTTTGATCACCAAACTGGTTGAATAACCTGGCAGGTAATCCATGGTAACGATTTTTCCTTGTTTGGCTTTCACCACATCATATCCCACAATGTCTTCTGCCTTGTAATCACTTCCTTTTACCAACACATCAGGTTGTACCTTTTTGATCAGTTCGTAGGGTGTATCATCCGGAAAAAATGTAACTGCAGAAACAAAGAAAAACGATGCCAGCATCATGGCGCGCGACATTTCATCATATACCGGACGATCAGCCCCCTTCAATCTTTTTACCGAAGCATCGGTATTTAAACCGATCAAAAGAACATCACCCAATGCCGATGCACGTGAAAGATAATCAATATGCCCGGCATGAATCATATCAAAACACCCGTTGGTAAAAACAATGGTATGCTTCTTTTCTCTCCAGTTGTTTAACCTGGTGGTTAGCATTTCATCCGTTAAAATTTTATGTTTTATAAGATCTGTATTATTCATCCTGCGCAATATAATTTTCCATTCTGTTTTTATGAATCCAACCCAAAGCAAAATAAGCAATCCCTCCCATAAAGATAATGAGCAACATTTGAGAAGCATGTGCTATGTATGCATAGGAAGTAGCTGACTCTGCTGTTATTTCATACAGTTCAGTAAGTGTTTTGATCACAATAAAATGGTAAGTTCCTATTCCTCCGGGTACAGGCGCCACTACCCCCAAACTACCCACAGACAACACGGTGAAACCGGCACCTAACCCCAAATGTGAAGTAGAACCAAAGGCAAAAAACACAAGGTAAACCATCAGAAAATAAAAAAACCAGATCAAAACAGTATATCCGTAAAACAACCCCTTCTGCCCCATCTGCCTGACCGAATCAATTCCCTTGATAAAACCACTTATCTGGCGCCTTACCTTCGTTATCCATCCGCCTTGATGGTGTTTGCTCTCAAGATAAAAATACCTTGCACCAACAAAGAAACCTGCCATCAAAAGAATTGCTAAAAGCATGATCCACATTTTCTGATCGAGCAGTTGAAGCAATGGATCAAAAATATAATACGAAAGAAAATCACTCAGAAAGACAAACTGAAACAGTACGGTAAAAAAAATCAGCACCAATAGTGTGATCATATCGAGCACCCTCTCAGCTACCACAGTGCCGGCCAATGAATTGAAAGGTATTTTTGAATATCTTGACAAGGTGGCGCAACGGGTAACCTCTCCAAGGCGCGGAACCACAAGATTAGCAAGGTAACCTGTCAGGAGGGCATAAAAGGTGATATTTGTCTGCGTTTTGTAATTCATCGACTGCAAAAGCAGATTCCACCTCAGTGCACGTATGTAATGACTAACAACACCACAAAGCATGGAGGCCAATACCCACCAGAAATTGGCATTTTGAAATTCGATCCAGATCTTTTCAATATCCTGATTGCGGGTAACCAACCACAAAATGGCTATTCCAATAACCATGAATATGACAATCCGCAGTATTCCTTTTATTTTCATGGGTTTGGAGATGATATTTCTTATTCGGTTTTATGATGATCTAAGAAAACACTTTTCTGTCAGCAATATGATGATCCGTTCTTTGCATCCGCGCTGTTGATATGCTGAGGAAAACTACAAACTTACAGAATTAAATGATCGTAGAAAAAGAATTCGTTGAACCGGTTATACGATTGTTGTTATCAGGAAACACAATGGAAGGTTTCATTTTTTTTGCCTCTTCAAATTCCATCAATGCATACGAAAGAATAATAACAAGATCTCCTTTCTGTGCTTTACGTGCCGCGGGTCCGTTCATGCAGATCACTCCGCTGTTCCTTTCCCCTTTGATCACATATGTTTCTATCCGTTCGCCGTTGTTGAGATTCACAACATGTACCTTTTCATTTTCAATCAAACCCGATTTCTCCATCAAAACCTCATCAATGGTAATGCTTCCTATGTAATTCAAATCGGCCTCGGTTACCCGTGCCCGATGGATTTTGGATTTCAGTATTTCTATATACATGTTTGTACTACTTTTTTTTTAATACCTGCGAAGAAAATAGCTTCATCGTTATGCGTTCAGGAAATTATTCAGGAAAATTACGAATGAAAATACATATTGTCAATCAGACGTACAACACCTACATTTACTGCGATGCAACCATAGGCAGTCTGAAAATCATTTCCTTCAGCTATTGGCAACAATGTCCCGGGTTCAACAATTTCAAAATAATCAAGACGCATATCAGGTTGAGAAGATATCTGGTCTTCCACATACTTTTTCAAATCCTGTATGCGCCTATGAGAAAAATTCTTTTTGCACCATACCAATGTTTGGTAAATAATACCCGCTCTCTTTCTTTGATCAGCTGTTAAACGTGTATTCCGTGAACTCATCGCCAGACCGTCAGATTCCCTGACGGTAGCGCAGGGCACAATTTCAACAGGCAAATGATCCTGTTTCACCAATTCACGAATAATGGCCAACTGTTGTAGGTCTTTTTCTCCAAAATAAGAACGATGTGGCGTAACGATGTCGAACAATCTTTTTACAACGGTTGCCACCCCATTAAAGTGTCCCGGACGATACTTCCCTTCCATAACAGTTTCCAGGGAACCAAAATCGTATCTTTTTGCAGGTTTTTCAGGATATATTTCTTCCACGGCAGGTTTAAAAATATAGTGACACCCGACTTCCTCCAGCATTTGAGCATCCTTTTCAAAGGTACGCGGATAGTTACGCAAATCATCAGGATTGTTAAACTGGATAGGATTGACAAAGATACTACAGAAAACACGGTCATTTTCTTTTAAGGCCCTTTTCACCAGCTCAATATGACCTTTATGCAACGCCCCCATGGTAGGTACAAAACCGATTTCTTCCTTTTGGTGAAGTATCCCGGAAACTTCCGATTGAACCTGTTCGACTGTATCAAATATTTTCACTTTTGGGGTCGGATTGTGGTTTTAAAACTTTCTTCATCCCCATTAAAATATGCGGACGAATATAAAATTCAAATTTTTAAACAGATATTTTTCCAAAAAGTTTTTCAGAATTAAAATTCATGTAATCAAATTGTTGCACACAAAAAAACCTTCTGCATGCCTCATGAAATGCCTTAAAAAGGTCGGCAAAGTTAAGCGAATAATTGACAAATAGTAAAAAAAAGTGTAAATTTGCATAAAGTTTTTACTAACAGTCAATTAAACGGATATATGGAAAAACCCAAAGTTCTTTTTGTACAACAAGAAATCACCCCTTACCTCAAAGAAACCCACAAAGGCCTTATTGGCAGAAACTTACCCCAGGGCATACAAGAAAAAGGAAAAGAGATCAGAACCTTTATGCCGCGCTTCGGAAACATCAACGAAAGAAGAAACCAGTTACACGAAGTGATACGCCTGTCTGGCATGAACCTGGTTATTAACGATACCGATCATCCACTTATCATCAAAGTTGCGTCTATACAATCTGCCAGAATGCAGATATATTTTATCGATAACGACGATTTTTACAAAAGAAAATTTACCGTTTCAGATAAAGCCGGAAAACTATTTTCTGATAATGATGAAAGGGCTATTTTCTTTACCCGGGGAGTTATCGAAACCGTTAAAAAACTCAGCTGGGACCCCACTGTGGTTCATTGCAACGGTTGGTTTACAGCACTCATGCCCGTCTATGTGAAAGTGGCATTGAAAGATATTGGCATGTTCTCCGATACCAAAGTGGTTTATTCTATTTATGATGATGAATTTGAAGGTAAACTCGATGCAGGGTTGGCATCCAAATTCCAAACCCAGGGCGTGCCCCAGGATAAAATCGAAAAACTCAAAGATCCCACCTATGTAAATCTGAGCAAAACAGCTATGGATTACTCCGACGGTATTATTTTCGGAAGTGAAAAAATCAACCCGGAACTGGAAAAATACGCCAGAGAATCCGGAAAACCCGTTTTGGAATATCAAAAACCCGAAAATTATATTGCCGCTTACAATGAGTTTTATGACGAAATTATTGTGCAGGAATCTGTTCTCACACAATAATTTTTATCATAACTTTGCGTTTGCAAACCATAGAATAAGTTCATATTGTAAATTTAAAACAAATACTGTTTTGAAAAAATTCTCTCATCCCCGGCAATGCCGGGGTTTTTTCCGTTTAAAAGCTTTCTTTTATCCCCTTCTCCTTATCGCCTCCCTCTTTTTCTGGCAATCCTGTACAACCGAATTAGATACTATCGGACAAGACCTTATTGATGGACAACTGGATATTAACTCAACAGATACGCTTTCCATCAAAGGTATCACCCAAACAGAAGACTCTGTCCCCTCATCTCTGGCACAACGCAATCTGGTTGGATATTACAGCGACCCGGTTTTTGGAAACACACGGGCGGGTGTTTATACAGAAGCCATTCCCAGCTCGCCATCCTTTGATATTGCCGGTGAACGCCCTCCGGAGGAAATACTTGTTGACTCCGTTGTGCTGAGCCTCGCATATTTTGATTATTTTGGCGACCCTGATGCCAGATTGAACATCAACGTATACGAACTTTCCGACACCATCCCCGAAGGTACCCTTTACTCCAACAACGTTGTTGAGAAATTCAATAACCCGATCAATACCCAGTCTGATTTTGACCTGCCCGTAGACTCTGTCTTCCTCGGCAATGATACGGTAAGTAAAACAGCTCCCCACCTGAGGATACCCCTTACCGAAGAATTTGCCCGGAAATTTATTGATAACCCCGAAATCACGCAAAACTTAAATAGTAATGATGACTTCAGAGGGTTTTTCAAAGGGTTTTTTATTGAGGCTTTGCCCGTAAACGGAATGGGTGCACTGGCATTCTTCGATGCCCGGGTGGCATTATCGCACATGAAAATTTACTACAAACACCAGGGCGACACCATCGAAAGAAGTTTTACTCTGCCTTTAAACACACCCGAAAGCAGAAGATATACTTATTTTGATAATTTCGATTATCAAAATATCAACCCCGAAATTCAGGCTCAACTCGATGATGAAAATGCTGAAATCAGCGATAGCTTGTTGTTTGTTCAATCCATGGGAAATTTCAGGGTGAAAATAGACATCCCTTTTATCGATGATTTCAACCTTCAACAACAGGAAATTGCCATTAATTCAGCAAAACTTATCATTCCGGTCGACCAGCAATTTCTGGAAGACACCCTCGGTATTGCATCATCACTCATACTGCTCAGAGGTGCCGAAGGACAAAATGAACAGGAGAATTCGGAGTTTCTCAGCCTCATCGATCAATCACTTGGATCGGATTATTTTGGCGGAAACCTTGATGAAGACAAAATGGAATACACCTTTCATATTACACAACACTTTCAAAGGGTAATGGACGGTACCATCGAAAATACACCCTTGTTCTTAAGGATCAGCGGATCAGTGGAGAACACCGGAAGAGCAGTTTTGAAAGGACCAGGAAGAACAACCCCATCCGAAAGAATGCGGGTGGAAATTAAATACACAAAACTAATTAATAACTAATTCTTTTTAAAATGTGTGGAATTGTCGGATATATTGGCAAAGCCCAGGCGCAGCCTATTTTGATAAAAGGACTGAAAAGACTGGAATACAGAGGTTACGACAGTGCAGGGATTGCACTGCTCAATGAAACCCTGAAAGTTTATAAAAGCCATGGAAAAGTGGCCGAGCTTGAAAATATTTTACAAGGCAAAGACCTGGATGGTACCATCGGTATTGCACATACAAGATGGGCCACACACGGAGAACCCAACGACGTAAACGCTCACCCACACTACAGTGAAACCAAAGAACTGGCACTGATCCACAACGGAATCATTGAAAACTATGCCTCTTTAAAAGAGGAACTGGTCAACAGAGGACATCATTTCTACAGCGAAACAGATACAGAAGTGTTGGTGCACCTGATCGAGGATATCCAGCAATCGGAAGGTGTTGATCTGTTTGAGGCGGTGAGAATCTCTCTCAATCATGTGGTGGGTGCTTACGCCATTGTTATTATCGACAGAAAGCAACCCGATATGCTCATAGCTGCCAAAAAAGGTAGCCCACTGGTAATAGGTGTGGGAGAAGAGGAATTTTTTATTGCCTCAGATGCCACCCCCATTGTTGAATATACCAAAAATGTGGTATACCTTGATGATGAGGAGGTTGCCCTGCTTCACCGTGGTGGCGAACTCAAGATCAAAACCATTCACAACAAGGATAAATACCCTTACATTCAAAAACTCGAGGTACAGCTTTCGGCCATCGAAAAAGGTGGATTTCCGCATTTTATGCTGAAAGAGATTTTTGAACAACCCCGTTCCATTAAGGATTCGATGAGAGGACGTCTGAATGCCGCCAAAGGAATTGCCACCCTCGGAGGGATCATTGATTATGAACAGAAGATCTTAAATGCAAGGCGTATCATTATTATTGCCTGTGGAACCTCCTGGCATGCAGGGCTTGTCGGCGAATATCTTTTTGAAGACCTGATCCGCATCCCGGTTGAAGTGGAGTATGCTTCTGAATTCCGGTACCGAAACCCGGTGATTTATGAAGACGATGTGGTGATCGCCATCAGCCAGTCGGGAGAAACAGCAGATACCCTGGCAGCCATTGAACTGGCAAAATCAAAGGGTGCAACCATCCTGGGGATCTGTAATGTGGTAGGATCTTCCATTGCCCGCGCCACCCACGCAGGTTCATACACCCACGCAGGACCTGAGATCGGTGTAGCTTCTACAAAAGCATTTTCTGCACAGGTAACCATTTTGGCAATCATGGCATTGTCCATTGCCGATAAGAAAGGATCCATTCCCAAAAGCAGATTTTACCAGCTGCTCGCCGAAATGGAAGCGCTGCCAGGTAAGGTGGAAAAAGCATTGGAAGTAAATGATCAAATACTGGAAATCTCCAAAATCTTCAAATATGCGCCTAATTTTCTTTACCTCGGACGAGGATACAACTTCCCCCTGGCCTTGGAAGGCGCCCTTAAACTGAAGGAGATCTCTTACATACATGCCGAGGGATACCCGGCAGCAGAAATGAAACACGGTCCTATTGCCCTGATTGATGCCAATATGCCTGTGGCCGTTATCGCAACCAAAAAAGGTGCTTACGATAAAGTGATCAGCAACATACAGGAAGTAAAGGCCAGAAAAGGTGCGATCATTGCCATTGTAACAGAAGGAGATACGGAAGTGAGCAAAATGGCAGACTATGTCATTGAAATTCCTGACACCGATGAGGCACTTGTTCCTATTGTTGCCGCCATTCCTTTGCAACTTCTTTCTTATCACATTGCTGTTCATCGCGGATGCAATGTTGATCAGCCACGAAACCTGGCGAAATCCGTAACTGTTGAATAAAATCACCTGTTTTTTGAAATGAATCTGATTATTTGATAACGATCAAAAAAAAACAACAAAGAAAAAATGAGTTTACTTGCTGTAGGTACTGTTGCATTTGATAAAATTGAAACTCCATTTGGGAAAACAGATAAAATACTGGGAGGTGCCGGCACTTATATCGGCCTTGCTGCCAGTCATCTGACAAACAATATCAAAATTGTTTCTGTTGTGGGTGGCGATTTTCCGGAGCAATATCTGGAATTACTGAAATCCAGAAATATGAATATCGAAGGGATTAAAATAATACCGGATGGAAAAACATTTTTCTGGGAGGGCAAATATCATCATAATATGAATATGCGTGATACCCTGGCAACCGAATTGAATGTATTGGCCGATTTTGATCCGGTGCTGCCAGAATCTTACAAAAAAAGTAAATTTCTGATGCTGGGAAACCTAACGCCTGCCATCCAAAAAAAAGTGATCGAACAAATGGACGAGCGTCCTGAAATCATTTGCATGGACACCATGAATTTCTGGATGGACACTGCATGGGATGATTTGTTGGAAGTAATAAAAATGGTAGACATTCTTACTGTAAATGACGAGGAAGCAAGACAGTTATCAGGGGAGTATTCTCTGGTGAAAGCAGCAAAAAAAATCCTTACCATGGGACCCCGGCACCTTATTATCAAAAAAGGAGAACACGGAGCACTTCTGTTTTCGGGAAATGAAGTATTTTTTGCCTCTGCCCTGCCCCTGGAAGAAGTAATAGACCCTACAGGAGCAGGTGATACCTTTGCCGGCGGATTTATGGGATACCTTGCCATGAAAAACGATACCAGTTTTAACAGTTTAAAAAATGCCCTGGTTTACGGATCAGCAATGGCAAGCTTTGCCGTTGAAAAATTAGGCACTGAAAAGCTAACACAGATCCAACCCGAAGATATAAAACTGCGACTGCAGGAATTTGTAGATCTGACTGCATTTAAAATTTAACCCTTTTTTGTGCCAGATTATCAGTTTTTTCATATCTTTAGCAACTTTTTCAAAACAGGACAGATGTGTTGTTCCTTTGATTTTCATGAGATCAAATAAAAATTCACAGAATAGCAACCATGCATCTCTTGTTATTTGAGCAAGGCAAGTGCTGTGTGATGGAGATTTCAGCGGTTATTACACTGATTCCTTGTGTTTTGTGATCTGTTTGCGTTTTCTTTTTTAAATTTCAAAATAATTACTCACATTTATGCATAATGATTGTTGGATCATTTGTTCCAATATCCTCAAAAAACAATAAAAAATGAAAGTATAAACATTGCGCTGGTTGGTGGAACCAAATCGGGAAAAACAACCCTTGCAGAATCGATGCTTTTTGAAGGTGGCGTTATTAACCGCCGGGGATCGGTAGATGATAAGAACTCTGTTTCTGACTACAGAGAGATAGAACTGGAAAGACAAGCCTCTGTTTTTTCTACAGTGATGTACTCAGAGTTTGCAGGAAAAAAAATTAATATTATCGACACCCCCGGCTTTGATGATTTTATTGGTGAGGTAGTTGCTGCCCTGAAGGTGGCAGATACTGCTGTAATGACCGTTAACGCGCAAAATGGTGTGGAAGTAGGTACCGAGATTACCTGGAGACAGATCTCTGCCATGGAAAAACCTGCTGCTTTTGTCATCAACCAACTGGATCACGAAAAATCCAATTTTGATGAAACCATCAGACAACTCAAACAACAATTTGGCGACAAAGTCATACCTGCTCAGTTTCCTACCAATGCAGGTATTGGATTCGATAGTGTGGTTGACGTTCTGGAAATGAAACTCTACAAATTCCCCAAAGATGGCGGAAAACCGGAAATAAGTGATATACCGGAAAGCGAAAAAGCAAAAGCGGAGGAATACCAGAATGCCATTATTGAAGCAGCTGCAGAAAGTGAAGAAGAACTCATGGAGATCTTTTTTGAAAATGGTACCCTTACCCCTGAGGAGCTTTCCCGTGGCATCAAACAAGGCATCAGCACCAGAACAATGTTCCCTGCATTCTGTACATGTGCCAAGCACAACCAGGGTGCGGGAAGATTTCTCGAATTTGTTAGCGAAAGCTTCCCTGATCCCACAGAAGTTGTGAAAGAAAAAAATACCGAGGATGAAGAATTGGAAATGAAACCTGATGCTCCGGCTACAGCATTTATCTTCAAAACAGCCATTGAACAACATTTGGGTGAGATATCGTTCTTTAAAGTATACGACGGTACCGTTTCCGAATCCATTGACCTCGTTAACAGTTCTACTGACAGCAAAGAAAGACTTTCGCAGTTGTTTATCGTTGCAGGAAAAAACCGCCAGAAAGTAGACAAAGTAATGCCCGGCGATATTGCAGCTACCATAAAACTTAAAGACAGTCATACCAATACAACCCTTACTACTTCAAAAAATCAAAGTAAAAGTGTTGCTCCTATTGTATTCCCCGAACCCAGGATAAGACAGGCCGTAAAAGCAAAAAATGCTGCCGATGAAGAAAAACTGGCCGGCGTTTTAAAAGAAATGAATAACATAGACCCCACTTTGCTTTTCGAGCATTCCAAAGAACTCAAGCAGGTCATTTTAAGCGGACAGGGTGAGTTGCACCTTAATGTGGCAAAATGGATGATCGAAAACCTCAGCAAGGTGGATATTGAATATTACTCTCCCAAAATACCCTACCGCGAAACCATTACCAAAAATGCCAAATCAATGTATCGCCACAAAAAACAATCCGGTGGTGCAGGACAATTTGGTGAAGTACACATGATGATAGAACCTTATCACGAAGGGATGTCCAATCAAACAGAATTCCCTGTGCGTGGACAGGATATACATGAGCTGGAATGGGGTGGTAAACTCGTTTTCAACAACTGTATCGTGGGTGGATCTATCGATGCCAGGTTCATGCCTGCCATCCTGAAAGGAATCAACGAAAAAATGGAAGAAGGCCCCCTTACCGGTTCTTATGCCCGTGATATTGTAGTGAATGTTTACGATGGAAAAATGCACCCGGTGGACTCCAATGAAATATCTTTTAAACTTGCCGGTAGAAATGCTTTCAGAGAAGCGTTCAAAAATGCCGGACCCAAAATCCTCGAACCCATTTACGATGTTGATGTAATGGTACCTGAAGAAAAAATGGGTGATGTAATGACCGACCTGCAGGGAAGAAGAGCAATTATCATGGGTATGGACTCAGAAGGTAATTATCAGAAGATAAAAGCAAAAGTGCCTTTGGCTGAAATGAATAAATACAGCACCACCTTAAGCTCATTAACCAGCGGAAGGGCTAACTTCGGGATGAAGTTCGCCGAATACCAGCAGGTTCCCTCTGATGTGCAGGATAAACTTCTCAAAGCTTACGAAGCTGAGCAGGAAGAAGAAGAATAGATCAGATAAGCATCAACTGCTTTTTCGGGTTGATGATAAACTGAATACCCTTAAAAAAAACCACCGGATCAAAATCCGGTGGTTTTTTTTTTATGAGTTTATTTATGATCATCTTTATTCGGGCATGCCCGCTTGTTGCTCTCCAAAAAACACCTTAATTTTATGAACGTCGATTTCACCTCCCAGAGGATAAATGCTCACCCAGTTGTTGTTTTCTGTGATCCAACGGTTCTGACTGCTAATATCGATCATTACATCAGAAACCCCTTTTTTAGGGTCCAGAACAATTGAAAAACCGCCGTTTTTAGTATTGTCGTTTCCATAATTTACATACAATCTCAAAGGTTTACCTTCCACATTATCGGCTTTCATAAGCAAATAACTACCAGTGCGTCTTTTATCAAAAGGTACAAAGAAATACTTCTTCTCGCCATTATTCACGATCTTTTCCCTAACATTCGAAACATCGAAATATCCTTGTTTATAAAAATCGTCCATTTCCTTACTTTTGGCAAAGATGGAATTGATCTCTCGTATTCTTTGCTCACTATGCTGATCATCTGGATGATATGAAAGAGCAAGTTGATAAGCATCTCTGGACTGGTAATAATGTTTTTGAGCGAAATACTTATCTGCTTCCTTCACCGCCTGCTCATATTCAAATGAATTGGACGCATTGGTTGTTGTATTTTTATTTGTCGTACTTCGGGTTGAATTTTCCTTTTCCTGTTGCTGGGCCAGTGCCTTTCTTCTTTCAAATTCACGTTGCTGCGCGAGTTTCTTTTCTTCTTCCCTTTGTTTTTGAAGGGCTTCCTGTTTTTCCTTTTCGCGCTGTTCTCTCAACAAAGCCAATTTCTCAGCCTCTTCCTGCTGACGCTTCAGTTCCTCCTGGCGTTCT
>CAYMLS010000066.1:13200-19660 GCA_964390665.1 uncultured Bacteroidales bacterium
GCCAATTTCTCAGCCTCTTCCTGCTGACGTTTCAGTTCTTCCTGGCGTTCTTTCTCTTTTTGAAGTGCCAGGGTTTCCTGTTTTTCTTTTTCGCGTTTTTCTTTCTGCAACGCCAATTTCTCAGCCTCTTCCTGCTGACGTTTCAGTTCTTCCTGGCGTTCTTTCTCTTTTTGAAGTGCCAGGGCTTCCTGTTTTTCTTTTTCACGTTGTTCTTTCTGCAAAGCCAATTTCTCAGCCTCTTCCTGCTGACGCTTCAGTTCCTCCTGGCGTTCTCTCTCTTTTTGAAGTGCGAGGGCTTCCTGTTTTTCTTTTTCGCGCTGTTGTTTCTGCAAAGCCAATTTCTCAGTTTCTTCCTGCTGACGTTTCAGTTCCTGCTGTTCTCTCAGTTCCCGCTCCCGTTTCAATTTATTTTCCTGTTCCTGCTTTTCTTTTTCTTTTTGTCTGGCCGCCATCAGGGTCTGTTCATCAAGCATTTGATCAATTAAACTGATACGGTTTTGAGGATAAGATTCGGAAGGTTTTAACCGGTTTGCAGACTCATAAAATTGTTTGGCATTTTCCAACTTTTTCAATCCAAAATAAGTATCTGCTTTTTGAATTAATTTGGCATACTCTGCCTCATTATCATCATTGTTCAGCAATCTGTCAATTTCCATCATCCTTGTTTCAGGATAAGATTCAGAGGGCATCAGTTTGGCAGCCTGCTGATACCTGAGTTTGGCCATATCGTAAGACTTACTTTGGAAAGCAGCATCTGCAATAGATATCAGGCGGGTATATTCACTTTTGGCATTCTCCTGCTGCTGTATTAAATCATCGATATCAGAGATCCTGCCATTGGCAAAAGAATCTCCCGACATCATCAATGATGCCTGCCGGTATTTTTCGCGGGCACTTTCATACATCCCCTTCTTGTAATCTTTTTCGGCAGAAGCAATTAATGAATTGTATTGGGATTGATTCTGTTTTCTTTCTGCCAGTAACACCTCAATTTCGGCGATTTTTTGTTTGGGATATTCTTTCTCGGGGAGAAACCCGGATGCTTCGGTGTACGAAATTTTGGCCATATCAAAATTGCCTGCATCAAAATGTGTATCCGCCTGTTCTATTTGCTTCTCATAAGACTCGCGCCGGCGGACAATATCCACAACTTTACGATGTATCTGGTTGGCTTTTCGAAGGCGGGGGGATGTCTCAGACTCACGAAAAAAGAAACGTTTGATCTCATCTATATAAGCGATCGTTGATAAGGGATCATTGAAAAAAGAAAAATCGATCCCTTCAACTTCGGGGAAAAGATCTACGGCAAAATCAAACTCAAAATATGTTTCCTTCGTGTTTTTTCCTTCCAACCGGGTATCAAATGCAAGTTTTTTGGTGATCATTCCCGGTGCGGTAAATTCAGCAACATATTCATAACCCAGGTCGAGGGTAAAAGAGAACCATCCTTTATGATTAGACTCATCGGTATATATAAGTTGATCATGAAGGTAAACCTTCACATCTGCTTCACTGATGGGTTCATAACCTCTTTCAACAATTCCGGTAACATATAAAACACCATCTTTATCATAAGAAGCATAAATTTCAGAAAAAGTGAGCAAAAAGAAAACCAGTAGTACAACTAAATTTTTTACTATTTTATCTGTTAATTTTGTGCGATCATTCATATTTTCCATATTCATATCGAAAATCTATGGTAGTACAATATTAAGTTTTTTTTCAACAGTACAAGATTAAAGAAAATTAAAGTTTTCTTAAATGTAGGGAATACCCTTTTCAATCAGGTAAAATATACCTGTAGAAATCACCTGTATGATCCGATAAAGTATTCATCACGATTCATGAAAGTTTTATCCTGTTCATACTCTTTTTTTTTATAATTTTGCCCCTTAATTTTCAACAACAGCCAGATTTGATTATCAGCAATTTAATGAAAGGATCAACTTAAAATGCCAAAAAAGTACACAGAATACAAGCATTTAAATCTTTCTCAAATAAGCAAGGAAGTAGAAGCAGAATGGGAAAAGACAAGGGTTTTTGAGAAAAGCCTTGAGATAAGAAAAAATCATACACCATGGGTTTTTTACGAAGGGCCCCCTTCTGCTAATGGATTGCCGGGTATACATCACGTAATGGCACGGGCAATTAAGGATATTTTCTGCCGGTACAAAACACAGAAAGGGTTTTATGTAAAAAGGAAAGCAGGATGGGATACCCACGGTCTGCCCGTGGAAATTGGTGTTGAAAAAATGCTGGGCATTACCAAAGATGATATCGGAAAAAAAATATCCATCGGCGAATACAACAAGGCGTGCCGTAAAGATGTAATGAAATATAAAGATACATGGGATGATCTTACCCGGAAAATGGGGTACTGGGTAGACCTGGATGATCCTTATATTACTTTTGACAACAAATATATCGAGACTGTTTGGTATTTGCTGAGCAAACTTCACGAAAAAGGATTGCTCTATAAGGGATATTCCATACAACCCTATTCTCCGGCGGCCGGAACCGGTTTGAGCACCCACGAACTCAATCAACCAGGGTGCTATCGGAATGTAAAAGACAATTCGGTAACAGCACAATTTAAAATTATTCGCAATGAACGGTCTGAGTTTTTGTTTGATCAAAACGAACATGGGGTTCACTTCCTGGCCTGGACAACCACACCATGGACCCTACCCAGCAACACAGGACTGGCTGTGGGCAAAAACATAGAATATGTTAAAATTACGACCTTCAACCCTTATACCTTCCAAAAGGTTCATGTTGTCATTGCTGAAGAACTGATAAACAGTTATTTTGATCCTAAAACCAAAGACCTCGACCTGAATGAATACAAAGAAGGGGACAAAAAAATCCCCTGGAAGATCGAAAAAAAATACAAAGGAAATGCTTTTGAAAACATAAGATACGAGCAACTGATCCCCTCTGGTATTTCACCCCAGGGAGATCCTTTCCGGGTTGTAATTGGTGATTTTGTGACCACTGAAGATGGTACCGGTATTGTGCATATTGCACCCAGCTTTGGTGCCGATGACTATAAAGTGGGCAAAGAATACGACCTGGGAGCACTTACCATGGTAAACAAGCAAGGTAAATTTGTGGACGAAATGCCCGAGTTTGGCGGACGCTTCGTAAAACCCGACTATGATCCGGATTTCGATCCTGCCAAACAACGCCCTGTTGACGTAGACATCATCATTAAATTAAAAACAGAAAACAAGGCCTTTAAAGCGGAAAAATACGAGCACTCCTATCCCCATTGTTGGAGAACTGACAAACCCATTCTTTACTATCCCCTCGATTCATGGTTTGTGCGCACCACATCCATCAAGGAAAAGATGATAGAACTCAACAACACCATTCAATGGAAACCCGCTTCTACCGGAACCGGAAGATTTGGAAATTGGCTGGAAAATCTGCAGGATTGGAATCTGAGCCGCTCACGTTACTGGGGCGTACCGCTCCCTGTATGGGTGAGTGAAGACAAAGAAGAACAGATCTGCATAGGATCGCTGGCGCAACTAAAACAGGAATGCCAGAAAGCAGTGGAAGCAGGTGCCATGACATCCAATCCATTGAAAGATTTCAAAGAGGGAGACATGAGCGAGGAAAATTACAACCTTTTTGATATGCACAGACCTGTTGTGGATGAAATCGTGCTGGTATCGCCCAAAGGGAAAAAAATGTACCGCGAGGCTGACCTCATTGATGTATGGTTTGATTCGGGTTCTATGCCTTACGCTCAATATCATTATCCTTTTGAAAACAAAGAAACGTTCGAAAAAAACTTTCCCGCCGACTTTATTGCTGAAGGGGTAGACCAGACACGAGGCTGGTTTTTTACCTTGCATGCCATTGCCAGCATGCTCTTCGATTCGGTGGCATTTAAAAATGTGGTTTCCAACGGACTGGTACTCGATAAAAATGGCAATAAAATGTCGAAAAGACTGGGTAATGCTGTTGATCCTTTCAAAACCATTGAAAAATACGGACCTGATGCGACCAGATGGTACCTCATAACCAATGCGCAACCCTGGGACAATATCAAATTTGATCTGGAAGGTATTGCTGAAGTACAACGGAAGTTTTTCGGAACCCTTTACAACACCTACGCCTTTTTTGCGCTCTATGCAAACATTGATGGATTTGACTATCGTGAGGAAGAGATCGAACTCAGCAACCGTCCGGAAATTGACCGCTGGATTTTGTCGGAACTTAATACCCTGATCAAAAAAACGGATGTATGCTTCCAGGATTTTGAACCCACCCGCGCCGGACGTCTTATTCAATCTTTTGTAGATGAACATCTGAGCAATTGGTATGTACGACTTTCGCGCCGAAGATTCTGGAAAGGAGATTATTCTGCTGATAAAATATCTGCCTACCAGACCCTTTACAAATGTCTGGAGGTGGTAAGTCAGCTTTCTGCACCCATTGCTCCCTTTTTCAGTGATCGCCTGTATACCGACCTTAATAACGTAACAAAACGATCTGATGCTTTGTCCGTTCACCTTACAGATTTTCCTTTAGCCGACGATGCTTTTATAGACAGTGATCTGGAAGAAAGAATGCAGCTGGCGCAGATGATCTCTTCCCTGGTACTGGGGCTGAGGAAAAAAGTGAACATAAGGGTTCGCCAACCTCTGCAGAAGATCATGGTTCCCGTGCTGGATGCAAAATTCAAACAACAGCTTCAGGGAGTGGAGCAGCTCATCTTATCTGAAGTGAATGCAAAAGAACTGGAATACCTTACCGACACATCGGGTGTGCTGGTGAAAAAGATAAAACCCAACTTCAAAACACTTGGACCCCGCTACGGTAAACTGATGAAAACCATTGCTGCCCGTATCACATCTTTTGACCAGGAAGAAATAGCAAAAATAGAAACTGAAGGAGAATATACATTTGATGTGCAGGGGCAGGAAATAAAACTCACCACTGCCGATGTTGATATTTTATCGGAAGACATTCCCGGGTGGCTGGTAGCCAGTGAAGGCAAAATAACCGTTGCACTTGATATAAATATTACCGACGAATTGAAGCAGGAAGGTATCGCAAGAGAACTGATCAACAGAGTGCAAAACCTGCGCAAGGAGAAAGGTCTTGAAGTTACCGATCAAATTGAACTGTTTGTGCAAAAACACCCGCAGATTAGTGATGCAATAATCAGCAATAATGATTATATTTGTTCTGAAACACTCGCAGTAAACCTCCATTATGTTGACGACATGGAAAGTGAAGAAGACAAAACAGAGGTTGATATAACAGAAGATGTAAAAACATTTGTAAAATTGAAAAAACGAATCATTTAATAAATCTATATTCATTATGGAAAATAAGCAAGAAAAAACCCGTTATTCCGATGAGGAATTGATGGAATTCAAAGCCATCATCATGAAAAAACTTGATGAGGCGCGGGCTGGGCTTAAGATTCTAACCGAAGCTTATACCACGCAAAACGCAAATGATACCAATGATACTTCTCCCTCCTTTAAAATCCTTGAAGAGGGATCTCAGGTGCTTTCCAAAGAGGAAAACAGTCAGTTGGCGGCACGCCAGCAAAAATTTATCCGCGACCTGGAAAATGCACTCATTCGTATTGAAAACAAATCATACGGTATTTGCAGGGTTACCGGCAAACTTATCTCCAAAGAGAGACTAAGAAGCGTTCCGCACGCAACCATGAGCATCGAAGCAAAATTGAACCAACACGTTAAAAAATAAATGCAGCGCTTCACTGTGAAAAAAAAATACATTCCCTGGATCGTTGTTTTTATCATCCTTTTGCTGGATCAAACAAGCAAGATCATTGTAAAAACAAACATGCTTCTCTACGAAAATTTTCCCGTAATTGGAGATTGGTTCAACATCTATTTTATTGAAAATGAGGGAATGGCTTTTGGAATGCAATTCGGAGGCGAATATGGTAAACTCCTGCTGAGTATCTTTCGCATTATTGCCGTTACATTTATTGGTTGGTACATTCACAAACTGATCAAGGAAAATGCCCCAAAGGGTTTGATCATTTGCATATCCATGATCATGGCCGGTGCGCTTGGAAATATTATTGACAGTGCTTTTTATGGGATGATCTTCTCTGAAAGCTATCCCTACCGCCTGGCAGAAATGTTTCCTGAATCGGGTGGATATGCAACATTTCTGCATGGTAAAGTGGTAGATATGCTGTATTTCCCGATCATTCAAGGATCTTGGCCAGGATGGTTCCCCATCTGGGGAGAAAGGGAGTTTATTTTTTTCAGACCCGTTTTCAACCTGGCAGATTCCTCTATCACGCTGGGCGTGTTCATTCTGCTTATCTTTCAGAAAAAGTTTTTTGCATTTGAAAAAGAAAAAGAACAGAAAACAGACCAAGGTACACAAACTGAACCCATATAAATAGTCTTTGCAAGAAAACGCCAAATACTGCGTTATTCTCGTTTTTGAATCA
>CAYMLS010000067.1:0-19562 GCA_964390665.1 uncultured Bacteroidales bacterium
CGTCTTCCCAAATCAGAGCGAACTCCCGTTCTGAAGATCGTTTTTGAAACATCCAAAGAGATCAGATCATCGATCATCAAAGCCACCCTGATCATCATCATCGCTTTTGTACCTTTGTTTTTCCTTTCGGGGATGGAAGGGCGTATGCTTCGCCCGCTGGGTATTGCTTTCATTGTATCGCTGGCTGCTTCACTTCTCACTGCCATGACACTTACCCCTGTTTTGAGTTATTACCTGCTGACCGGAGAAAAATATCTCAAAAAAGTTGAAAAAGAACCATGGCTCAGCAGAAACCTGAACAAATGGTATACGGGATCACTGAAAAAAGCAATGCTGCACAAAAAGAAATTCATAGGTGCTTCGGCAGTGTTGTTTTTAGTCGCCTTTTTCCTTCTTCTCTCCATGGGAAGAAGTTTTTTGCCTGAATTTAACGAAGGCGCCCTTACCATCATGGCTGTAAGCAAACCCGGCATCTCGCTGGAAGAGAGCAACCAAACAGGCAACATGCTGGAGGAGGCAGCACTATCCGTTGATGAAGTGGTAAGCACTGCACGACGAACCGGAAGAGGTGAACTTGATGAACATTCACAATCGGTAAACAGTGCTGAGATAGATATCAATTATCAGTTGGAAGACAGATCCAGGGAAAAATTCCTGGAGGAGGTACGACAAAAATTGTCTGCTGTACCGGGGGTGGCATTTACCATTGGACAACCCCTCGAACACCGCATCGATCATATGATTTCGGGTTCGAAAGCAAACATTGCCATCAAAATATTTGGTGAAGATCTGAGCACACTTTACCAAACGGGTAAGCAAATTGAATCGGTCATCAGAAACATAGAAGGAGTTGCGGATGCCACCACAGAAGAACAAACCGAAGTTCCTCAGCTGCAAATAAAAGCAGATCGCGAGAGACTTGCCTATCATGGTATTACAGTTAACCAGTTTAACGCTTATGTAACGTTGGCTTTTGCCGGCGAAAAAATCAGTGAAATTTATGAAGGTCAGCGCAGTTTTGATCTTATTCTTAAACTCAACGAACATTATACCCAAAGCAAGCAGGGTTTGAGTAATGCCCTCATCCGCACCGCTGATGGGAATTTCATATCCCTGAGTGAAGTTTCAGACATTGTTTCCACCGGCGGACCTAACAGCATAAGCAGGGAAAATGTGCAACGAAAACTGGTTGTTTCAGCCAATGTTCGCGGAAGAAGCCTCACCGATGTGGTCAATGAGATGCAAAATTCAATAGAAACTTCAGTTGACTTGCCGGAAGGTTACAGAATAGAATTTGGCGGACAGTTCGAGAGTGCTGAAACAGCTTCCCGGATTCTGTTCATTTCATTGATACTGGTTGTTTTGGTGATATTCCTGATCCTTTACCAGGAGTTTAAAAACCTGAAAGTTTCTGCCGTAGTATTGCTTAATCTTCCCCTGGCACTCATCGGCGGTGTATTTTCCATCTGGATCACCAGCGGTATTGTAAGCATTCCGGCCATCATTGGTTTTATAACCCTCTTTGGCATTGCAACACGCAATGGCATACTGCTGATCAGTCGTTATCAACGATTGGAAAAAGATGGAAATGATATCTACAGCAGTGTTATGAAAGGATCGGCTGACCGACTAAATCCTATCCTGATGACCGCTCTCACAGCAGGAATTGCGCTGATACCACTGGCTCTAAGAGGTGATGTGGCAGGAAATGAAATACAAAGTCCAATGGCGAAGGTGATATTGGGCGGATTGCTCACATCAACAATACTGAATATTTACATTGTCCCGATGGTATATTGTATCATCAGAAAAAGAATATAAATTCCGCATATCAGCGATGATCTTTGTCCGATATTTTTCAAGAAAACCAAATCCTTTTTTCATGGTCTTTGAAAAACAAAGATGATCAACAATGCAGATCGCGGATGAAAATAAAACAACTATACTCATGAAAAACGTTTTCTTCTTTTCTCTGTTTTTTTTGTTTGCCATAAATACAACCATATCGCAAATAATCAATCCCGAAATAGACCGTATCCTGAATGAAGTGATACAAAACAACACCACACTGCTTGCCCATAAGCAGCAAATGGAGGCCAGAGCCTTACAATTGAAAACAGGATTAAACCCCTCTGACCCCGAATTTGAAGCAGCCTATTTTTACGGTAGTCCATCCACTATCGGAAACAGAACCAATCTTTCTTTTACACAGGCATTTGATTTTCCATCTGCCTATTTTCACAAAAATAAAATTGCCTCAAGGCAGGTCAGCCAATTGTCCATTGAAGCGGAGAAAAAAAGAAAAGATATACTATTTGAAACCCTTCAAACATGTCTGGATCTTATTTATCATAATGCTTTGTCAGAAATTTACCTTGTGCGCCTCAACCATGCAACAACCCTGGAGGAATCTTACAAAAAAATGCATGAAACCGGTGAAGTAAGCATCCTGGAATACAATAAAACCAGGATCAACCTGCTCAATCTTGAACAAATTGCCGAAAAGATTGAAATTGAACGAGAAGCACTCCATGCAGAACTTATCAGGTTAAATGGTGGAGATTCTGTTTCCATTACAACGGATGAATTTGGACGGGTTCAGATACCAGAAGATTTTCAGCAATGGTATCAAACCGCTGAGCAGCAACACCCCGGGATCAGGTATATGGAAAGACTGGCAGATATAAGGCAAAGGGAAGAAAAACTGCAACGCTCGCTCAATCTCCCTTCTTTCAGGGTAGGATATGTAAGTGAAGAACTGACAAACGAAAAATTTGAAGGGGTCATGGCGGGCATTTCCATCCCTCTGTGGGAAAACAAAAACACCATGAAATACGCCAAAGCAAACACGCTGGCGACAAGTGAAGAATTGGCAGACCTTAAAAATAATTATTACAATACGATCTGGAAAGAATACCAAACGGCAACATCATTGCAAACCACACTTTCTGCCTACAGGGAAATTGCCACGGAAACAGAAAACACCACCGATCTGCTTTACAAAGCATGGCAGGAGGGCGAAAAAGGGATCACCGAATACCTGCTCGACCTGTCATATTATTATGAAATTATGGATAATATGCTGCAAACAGAACTTGAGTTATTCAAAAGCACATCAAAATTATTTCAGTACACAGATCAATATGTCGAATAGTTTTTTCTTACCTCGAATGCATCAAACCTTTGAATGGATAAACTGTTATCTCTAATGCCAAATCGGAAAAACAAAAGCACACAAATTTATAATACTTCAAACTACTGTTCTAAAAAATGTTATCAATAAAATACAAGTACGTCTTTATCCTGTTTCTTATTCCCGGTATGTTTTTATCATGCAAAAATGAAGGAGGTCAGAGAAACCAGGGACCCCGGGCATTATCTGTAGAAGGTTTTATTGCTACTACCGAGCCCTTTAGTGAAACCATCAGATCAACCGGCGACATCATGCCTTATGAGGAAGTTGAGGTCAGAACCCCCATAGCGGGCAATGTTTTGTCCATTGCTTTTGAAGAAGGTGGTTATGTTCGTGAAGGTTCATTATTGGTTGAGATAGACAGTCGTACCTGGAAAGCACAAAAAAAAGGTATGGAAGCCCAGCTGAACAATGCCCGCAAAGATCTGGAAAGAAAAAAACAACTCCTGTCCATTGAGGGTGCCACCCAGGAAGAAATTGATCAGGCAGAAACAATGGTCTCGCAGCTGGAGGCACAAATTGAGGAACTCGCCGTTAGAATTGACCTGGCCACCATCAAAGCGCCCTTTAGTGGAAGATTGGGAATGCGCGACTTCAGTCCGGGTGCCTATCTTGCCCAGGGCGAATTGGTCACCAATCTGGTGCAGGATCAACAATTGCGGATCAATTTTACGGTTCCGGCAAGATATGCATCCCTTTTCTCAACCAACATGGAAGTGGATGTTATCACACGTAGTTTTCCGGACACGATCAGAGCAAAAGTATATGCTGTTGACCCGATGATCGATCAAAATACCCGTACCATGCAGGTAAGGGCAATGGCGGAAAACCAGAATGGAAGCATTATTGCCGGTGATTTTGCTACGGTGATCACGCAGGCACAAATCAATAATGATGCTGTTCTTATACCCGCAGAATCCATTATACCAGAGCTTAACGCACAGATCGTTTATGTGGTAAAGAATGGGAAAGCAGCGAAATTACAAATTGAAACCGGCACAAGAACTGCCGACCGGGTACACGTTTTATCAGGACTTGCCAAAGGAGACACCATCATCACCACCGGACTGATGGAGATCAGGGAAGGCAGAGACATAGAGGTTACGGCAACCAACAGGGAGGTAAACCCATGACACTTTCTGATATTAGCATTAAAAGACCGGTAATGGCATCGGTTTTTGCCATTGCCATCGTAATTTTCGGAGCGGTTTCCTTTTTCTCGCTGGGTGTAAGGGAGTATCCGAGTGTTGATCCTCCCATCATTACAGTAAGAACAGACTACACCGGAGCCAATGCTGCCATCATGGAATCCCAGATCACCGAACCCCTGGAGGAGGCAGTCAACCGCGTAGATGGCATCAAAACCATCAGTTCTATCAGTTCTACCGGCCGAAGCACCATCAGGGTGGAGTTTGAATTGGGCAAAGACCTGGATGCAGCCGCCAACGATGTGCGCGACAGAGTAGCGCAGGCAGTCAGAAGTCTGCCACCCGATGCCGACCCGCCTGTAGTATCAAAAGCAGATGCCGATGCGCAAACCATCCTTACCATTACCCTTTCCAGCAACCAAAGAGGACTTCTCGAACTTACAGAACTGGCAGATAATGTTTTTGCCGAACGACTGCAAACCATTGAAGGGGTCAGTCAGATCAACATCTGGGGGCAAAAAAGATATGCCATGCGCCTGATCCTGGATATGGATAAGATGAATGCACTGAATATTGTACCTACGGATATCAGAAACGCCCTTGCTGAACAAAATGTGGAACTTCCCTCGGGGCAGGTGGAAGGAAACCGTAAGTATATTACCATACAAACCTACGGCAGACTCAACACCGAAGAAGAGTTTAACAATATGATCATCGACCGCAGGGGAAATACATTGATCAGATTGCAGGATGTGGGAAGAGCGGAACTGGCAGCCCAAAACGAAAAAGCCATCCTGAGAGGCAATGAGGGTATACCCATGGTTGGGGTGGCCATGCAACCCCAACCCGGAGCCAACTTTATTGATATTGCAGATGAAGCCTATAAAAGGGTGGACATGCTAAAACGCGAGATACCCGATGATATCATGATCGGGGTAGGTCTTGACATTACCAACCCCATACGGAAAAGCATCAGAGATGTGCAAACCACCATTGTGATCGCCTTTTTTCTGGTATTGATCATCATATTCCTCTTTCTGCGCAATTTCCGTACTACCTTTATTCCGGTCATCACCATACCCATTTCCCTGTTGGGAAGTTTTATTTTTTTATATCTGGCCGGGTTCTCCATCAATGTATTAACACTCCTTGGATTGCTGCTGGCAACAGGATTGGTGGTAGACGATGCCATTGTGGTGATGGAGAACATCTATTCAAAGATCGAGAAAGGAATGCCGCCCATACAGGCCGCTTTCAAAGGGGCCAGGCAGGTGTTTTTTGCTGTTATTTCCACCACCATAACGCTGGTTAGTGTATTTCTTCCCATCTTTTTTATCCAGGGACTAACAGGGCGCTTATTCAGGGAATTCGCCGTAGTAGTTGCCGGGTCTGTTATCATTTCTACTTTCATCTCACTAACATTTACCGTGATGCTCTCCTCACGCATGCTCAGAGCATCAGACCGCGAATACCGTTTTATGCGGCATGTAAGCAAACCTATCGATTTTATTCTCAATGGTTATAAGGGATGGCTGGTTGCATTCATGAGAAGACGATACCTTGCTTTCCCCATTATTTTGGTCATGGGGGCAGGGGTTTGGCTTTTGTTTTCAAATTTACAATCGGAACTCGCTCCGCTGGACGACAAAAGCAGACTCACCATCATTTCTACCGCGCCCGAAGGTCTGTCTTATGAAATGATGGACCAATACCAGATGCAATTAATCGGTTTGGTGGATACCCTGCCGGAAAAAAATTACCTGCTATCGGTTACTTCACCGGGGTTTGGGGCTTCCGTATCGGTAAACACTGGTTTTATCAGACTGAATCTTTCCGACCCATCCGAAAGAGAAAAAACACAGATGCAACTGGCCAACGAATTGCGACCTCAGCTGGCACGATACAATCTGGCACAAAGTTATGTTATACAAGAACCCACCATTTCGGGGGCGCAAGGTGGTGGCAGAGGTTTGCCTGTACAATATGTTTTACAGGCACCCAACCTTCAGAAACTGGAGGAAGCGATCCCCGAATTCCTCAGAGAAGCACGCGCTCATCCGGCGTTGGATATTGTAGATATCGATCTGAAATTTACAAAACCTGAACTCATCGTGGAAATTGACCGCGATAAAGCAGCTACTTTGGGCGTAAATGTGCGGGATATTGCCCAAACCCTGCAAATATACTTCAGCGAACAAAGACTCGGGTTTTTTATTCGCGACGGGAAACAGTATTTTGTGCTGGCACAGGCAGAACGTGGACAAAGGTCCTCGCCCGAAGACATTAAAAATGTAAAAGTAAGAACCTTTGGTGGTGAAACGGTTTCTCTGGACAATCTGGTTACCATGCACGAAGAAAGTCTGCCGCCTCAGTTGCTCAGATACAACAGGTACTCCTCCGCTACGGTTTCTGCCTCTACGGCAGATGGATATACACTAAGCGATGGCATTGAGGCAATGAACGAGATAAGAGATAAAGTTCTTGATGAAACATTCTTTACCTCTTTGAGTGGTACCTCCGCTGATTTTGCAGAAAGTTCAGGAAGTTTGCTTCTTATTTTTATATTTGCCTTGTTGCTTATCTACCTTACCCTTTCGGCACAGTTTGAAAGTTTCCGCGACCCGCTCACGATCATGCTTACAGTGCCCCTTGCCCTGGCAGGTGCACTCTTTTCGTTATGGATTTTTGGTCAAACCATCAATATTTTTTCTCAGATCGGTATGATCGTTCTGATCGGTATCGTAACCAAAAACGGGATATTGATCGTGGAATTTGCCAATCAGAAACGCCTTGAGGGTCAAACCCGGTTGCAGGCCGCCATCAATGCTGCCTCCGACAGGGTACGCCCCATTATCATGACCAGCATGGCCACCGCATTGGGTGCCTTACCACTGGCAATATCCCTCAATGGTGCTTCCATGAGCAGAATACCTATGGGTATTGCCATTATTGGCGGATTGCTCGTTTCTCTGGTACTCACGCTATTTATCATTCCTGCTGTTTATACCTTCATTGCAACCAAAACAAAATCCTATGTTACGGAAGAAGACAATTAATCTTTTATGGACGATTCTGCTGTTTTTCCCCTTTCAGTCCGGAGCGCAAGACGCCCTCTCTCTGGAAGATCTGATACAAAAGAGTCTGCTGGAAAATTATAATCTGCAGATCGTAAGAAACAATCAAAAAATAGCTGAAAACGAAAACACATATGGCAACGCAGGATTTTTGCCCTCTGTAGATCTGAGCTCGAGGCAGTCATGGGCGATCGAAAACTCCGAACTCAATTTTTTTAACGGAGAGGGAAGAACCGGCGAAAATGCCCGCAGCACTTCTTTGAACGCTATGATCGAAACCAACTGGACCGTTTTCGATGGATTCAGGATGTTTGCCCGCAAAGACCAACTCGATTATCTGGCGCAATTGGGTGAGCTCGACACCCAGTATTTTATCGAACAAACCATTGCTGACCTGGCGGATCTCTATTTTCAATTGATCACCGAGCAGCAACTCCTGAGCACACTCCGCCAATCCTTCGAAATTTCTTCTTACCGCGTAGACCTGGAAAAAGAAAAACGAAGGGTCGGTTCAGGAAATACACTGATGTACCATCAGGCCATCAACGATCTCAATGCCGACAGTGTTATGGTGATCAGGCAAAAAGCACTTATTGATGACATCCGCATGAGAATCAACAGGATCATGAATCAGGAACCCGGCAATGATTTTGTCCCTTCTGAGAACATAGAAACAGATAACATCAACATAGAAGATCTTGAAACACTGCTCAGCAAAGCTATTGAAAATAATTTTGAACTTGAACAGACCCGCCTCAATGAGTTGATTGCCGAAACCAATGTACGGATAGAAAAAGCAATGCGTTATCCACAAATCAACGTGTTTGGCAACTATGCCTTTGGCAGGCAGACCAGTGAAACTGGTTTTGTGGAAGAAGCACAAAATTATGGATTTCAATATGGTGTATCCATCAGGTTCAACCTGTTTAATGGCAACCAGCAAAACATCAAAATTCAAAATCTTGAAACAGAGAAACAAAACCAACAGATCAGAACAGAGGATACCCATGTTATGCTCAAATCGGAACTGGCACGTATCCTCAACCAATACCGATCTGCCGAAGAAGAACTTCAATTGTTGGAAGAGAGTATGCTTAATGCTGAAAAATCATTGGAAATTGCCCGCGAACAACTGGCACGTGGCAGTATAAACGGCTTTGAGTTCAGACAAAACCAGTTGGCCGTTTTTCAGATACAAAACCAGATCGTCAGGTTAAAATATACATTGAAAATCATTGAAACAGACCTGAAGAGAATTACCGGAGAACTTATTGAGTGGGTGCTTTGATCAGTTGAACTCCTGGATGGAGAATAAAGGCACTTGCGCCGATAGTCTTTTCAGCACATCTCATCACGCTGAATATTTTGAAACCAAAGATCATAAACAAATGAACCGAGCAGACTGGATCGTTTTTTTTACCGCTTTTGTTTTACTTCTTCCCTTTTTCATTTATCCTCCGGCACTGGAAACTTACAAATGGGCTACTTCTGAATACCCCATGCTGATGAGTTTTGTGAAATTCGCCATACTGGCCACTTTTGGAGAGACGCTGGGATTGCGGATCAAAACCGGTAAATTCAATCAGAAAGGGTTTGGTATTTTGCCCCGGGCGGTGGTATGGGGTTTTCTGGGTTTGACCATACAAATGGCATTTGTGATCTTTTCTACAGGCACACCCCTTTTCCTCGTTTTTATGGGTATGGAAAATGCGGTGGAGGTTTTTGGCGATCCCCAAATGAGTATTGAAAAAATTGCGGTTGCCTTTTCGGTGAGTGCGGCCATGAACATCATCTATGCACCTGTGATGATGACAATCCATAAAATGACCGACACACATATAGAAAATGGTGGCGGAACACTCAAAGGACTTTTTCGACCTATGGATGCCGGCAAAATACTATCATCTGTGAATTGGCATGTTCAATGGGGATTTGTATTTCGCAAAACCATCCCCTTTTTCTGGATACCGGCACACACCCTAACCTTTTTACTCCCCCCTGAATTCAGGGTATTATTCGCAGCCATTTTAGGAATTGCGCTGGGTGTGATCCTTGCGGTGGCGGCAATAAAAAACAAATCAGTCCCCCATAAAGATCAAAATCGGGCATAAAAAAAACCGGATATTGAAAACATCCGGTTTTTTATAAAATCTTTTTTCTACTTGGCACCTTCTTCTTCCTGCTGCTCCTGCTCCTGCTTGGCTTTTTCCTCAGCCTCTTTGCGGCGCTCTTCCAGGATTTCCTGTTTTCTGCGTTCTCTGAGCAAGTCATTCACATAACTGCGCAACGCTTCATCCTTGCGATATTCATTCAGGATTTCCTGATATTTCATGGGAGATTCAAACCCTTTTTCCACAATGATCTGCGAATTGCGATCGCGCATTGCTTTTTGAATAGCACTGATTTGTGGTCCTAAAGTATTGAATGCCTGAATTTCTTCTTCGGAAAAGGCACCTCCCTGCAAAGCACCAATTTTGTTGGCATTGGCAATTTGCTGAAATCTTTGAAGGGTAAGACCTTCTTTGGCAACCGTTTCTGCCATTTGCTCCTGAAAACCTCTACGGGCTTCACTCATGGCCTGATTGGCATCAAAAAAGTTCAACAATTTTTCATCAGAATAAGGAAAAGATACTTCTACGGTATCAGTTTCATTTTCTGCTTCAGGCTCCTGCGCCTGAAGTGAGTTTCCGGTAAACGCTGTAAAAGCAATCAGCAGGGCAAACAAAATTGCAGGAAGCGTAAAATTTGAGGTTCTTTTCTTTACAATCATAACAAACTTTTTTCTTTAAATGAGTAATCTATTGGTTAAAAATGTTTTGGAAGTACAAAAATATCAATAAATCAATACGATGCAGACAACTGAAAAGTTAAGAAAAATCAACAGAAACAATAAACAATTGATTAACAAGACATTGCCAGCATAAAGAAAATTGATTTTTTTATTTTTATCAACAATTAACGTTTTTCTTAGACATACAATGTTTAATTTTCGATGAACTGTGCATGAAAAAACTTCCATTCAATAAAAAGTACTTTCTCTATGTTTAACAATGATTGTACCAATCTTTTTCTACCTCCGATCTGGCAGTTTTTTTTCCCTAAGTGGTCCGGCGGGTTTGAAACCGCAGGACGACCGGGTAGATATCCGACTTCAGCTCCCTGCCGGAACAAACAGTTACTGTGTTGTTTAGTCGTCCGACGAGCTGGAAGTCGTCGGACGACGGGCCAACCGGGGTTGGAGGCGCGATGAAACGGAATTGCAGATTTCGCTTTGCCAAGTCAGGGAGAGAGACTCCTGTCACGCGCTGAGGATGCAATAACCATCAACCTCACCATACCCATCAGCACCAGAGGCGCGCAAATATGGGTAGCATAAAACACCCTCCATAACTACCCATCAGGTGCAGCGCACCGGTAATATCCTGCAGCAGTCCATCCATCCGGGACGAAGTCACAGCTAATTTCAACCCAACGGCAAAGTCTTGAGATACATGTATATCCTGACATCAGGCGCATTACATTGTGTAGTCGTCCGACGAGCTGGAAGTCGTCGGACGACGGGCAACCGGCGTCATGAAACGCGATGAAGCGGAATTGCAAATTCCGCTTAGCCGGGTGGCAGTTGGCTGTTGGCTGTCGGACATTCAATCAGTGAATCAAGAAACATTTACCCTGTGGAATCACGAAGTGAATATTCCAACAGGGATTTACCCTGTGGAATCACGAAGTGAATATTCCAACAGGGCGAACATTTACCATCTGGAATCACGAAGTGAATATTCCAACAGGGAGAAACAAAGAACAAGGAACAAAAGAATATCAGCGCTCCGCGCCTTTATACTCCTGAAAACCTGACTACTAAACCATCACAACCTCCGCTGCCAGCAGGATGGCAGAATAAAACCATAAGTCCGAAGGACTTCAATGTGAATAACCCCGGGTTACAACCCGGGGATGGAGGTATAGCATTAGCCCACCAACTCTGAAGGAGTTGAATATCCTGGCCAATAACCCACGCAGGAAGGCAAATCATTTAACCGTTTAGTAGTTGCTGATTGTTTAGTCGTCCGACGA
Source organism: uncultured Bacteroidales bacterium (assembly GCA_964390665.1). Lineage (GTDB taxonomy): Bacteria > Bacteroidota > Bacteroidia > Bacteroidales > UBA7960 > SKVR01. Next base: position 11,490 of record CAYMLS010000067.1, read on the forward strand.
GCTGGAAGTCGTCGGACGACGGGCAACCGGGGTTGGAAGACCGATGAAACAGAATGGCAAATTCCGTTTACGTTTAGCACTGGTCACAGGGAGATCATTGTTTTATTCAAAAAAGTCATCAGAAAAACCCATTAAATAAAGGTTTTCTGTAGCGCGTGTCAAGGCGGTGTACAACCAACGGAAATACTCTTTGTCGGGGATTTTGCCCGGGATGTATCCCATTTCCACAAAAACATTCTTCCATTGACCACCCTGGGCTTTATGACACGTAACGGCATAGGCAAACTTTACCTGTACCGCATTCAGATAGGGATTCGATTTTATTTTGGCAAATCTTTTCGATTTGCTGGGCTCATCCGGATAGTCTTCGCTTACACGTTCAAATAATTTTTGTGATTGATCATACGACAAAGAAGGTCCATCAGCATCCAGGGTATCGAGAAGCAATATCAGATCCAGTTCGGGCTCATCCGGATAGTCGATCATTCTGATGCTGGCCTGGGCAAAACGAAATCCATACATCTCTTCAATGCGCTGTATCCGGGTGATTTCAATGATATCGCCATTGGCAATAAAACTGGCAGACGATTTTTGAGGCAACCAGAAATAGTTGTTTTTGACCACCATCAACAGATCACCAGCCCCTATCTCATCCTCAAAAAACAATACCCGTGCGCGGATATGTTTGTTATAGAGATTGGCTCTTTTGTTGCTGCGGCATACCACAATTGTTTCCTCAAATGTACCGGGGGAGAAAGCATCGTTGATATAATCGGCTGTTTCGGCACCAACAAGTCTTTTTATATCCCCGAATCCTTCCAGATTGAACCTGACAAAACCCTTTTTGCCACTTTCAATTTTGTTTCGCACGCGGGTAGCATTGTGCAAAATCCCACTATCGGTTTGTTGTCTTACTACTTCTTTCATTTCATCGGACCAGATATTGAGCCGGAAGGCACTGCGCAGCGAGGAAATGCTGAGAGCTGGGCTATGGGTTGAGTGAACCGGGGGGAGTTGTGCAGAATCGCCAATGAGTATCAAACGGCAATTGTCACCACTATAAACATAATCCACCAGATCGTGAAGCAAACTCCCCGACTGAAAAACAGACCTCTCCTCGCGGGTGGAAGCATCTGTGATCATAGATGCTTCATCCACAATAAAAAGGGTATTGATGTGCTTGTTGGGCTGCAACTGAAAAGCAATTCCACCCTGACCTGATTCAGACAGCCTGTAAATAACGCGATGTATGGTAAAAGCTGCCTGCCCTGCATACCCTGCCAAAACCTTTGCTGCACGTCCGGTTGGCGCCAGCAGCACACAACTGGCTTTTAAGCGGGGAAGTATTTTTACTAGTTTGGAAACAAGGGTGGTTTTGCCTGTACCGGCATATCCTTTCAAAACAAAAACCGAGGAAAGATCGGTAGATAAAAGAAAGTCAGATAATTTTTGAATAACGCGTTTTTGATCATTGGTGGGCTGAAGTTGCAATTCATCCAGAAACAAATCAAAAAGTTGATCTTTTGTAAACATAAAAAAAGGTATTCATTGTATAAACTCAGTGAATGACCAACCCTGTCAGAAAGGATATCCAATTCCCAAATTGAGGTTGTAATCTCTAAATCCCGGCCATTGGCTGATCCATTGTCCTTTGGTGGGTAAGGCAGGGTCTTTAAGTGGCACAGCAGCATCGATACGAAGGATAAAGAAATCAAAATCGAGGCGAACTCCCAAACCACCTCCCAGTGCAATATCTCTCCCAAAAGAATCCCATCTGAATTCTCCTCCCGGGAACTGATCGTTTTGATTGATGAACCAAACATTGCCGGCATCGAGGAAAAAAGCACCATGCCAGAAGTTATAAACCTGAAAACGATATTCGATATTGGCTTCTATCTTGATATCGCCATAACGGTCAAAACGTGTCTGATCATCACTGGCATAACTACCCGGGCCAAGAGAGTATATTCTCCATGCGCGGATACCATTGGCACCGCCACCATAATAACTTTTGATAAACGGCAATACACTTACATTTCCATATGGCACCCCTGCCCCGGCCATCAGCCGAAACACCAATGATTCATTCTCATCAAAAACCCTGTAGTATCTGAAATCAGCATCACCTCTGAGAAACTGAGAAAAGGGTATATTGAAAATATTATAACTGCCAGTTTCGTCAACAGACATTTGCAATGGTTCAGAAAGAAGGTTCAGCAGACCACCTGCTGACTCAAAGTTTGTTCTGAGATAAACAAAATCATTCATTCTTGAAATGTCTTGTGTATTCAAAACATACGTATGCTTGAGTCCCACAATAAAATGATTTCTGAACCGACTAAGAATAAATGGATTGGCATCGGGCACATTGGCACGCAGGATAGAATCATTAAAAACCCTTATGGAACTGATTTCAAGAGGATTGAGCTGATGTCGGTCATTAGAGGACTGATTCCACTCAAATCCATAATTGAAATTAAGGATATAACGGGTATAGTCGGGTCGCTGCCTGAAATTAATACCTGTAACAATGGTACTTTTAGGACGTGCATTCCGGGCAATTCGTTCAATGGTAAAAGGAAGCAGGAAGCGTGGAAAATCAATCCCGGCTTCCACGCCCAGTTCAAGCGTATTGAAAGGAAGTCGTTGAATCACTTCATCGGGCGAAGACTCGCCGGTTACTTCCAATGCTCCTTTAAAACGGAGGTTGAAAATTTCGGCATTGCGGAATATATTTCTGTTTTGATACAAAAAGTTACTTGCCACGCCCAGATTTCCTGCCGTATTCAGTCCTTCTGCTTCAACCGTAAAAGCATTGGCAGCAGAGCGGTTGAGCTGCACATAAGCATTTAAATAACCCAAAGAATCGGTTGGGTTTCCGTGTTCGGGGTTTTCTGCTTCCTGAAACTGCAGGTTGATAAACCGGAAATTGCGCAATCCTGTAAGAAAATCATAGGATTGCTCCACATCCGATATCCGAAAATATTCATCGGGGCGCAACCGCAAATGATTAACAATGACAAAAGGTTTGATTCTCAGAGGTCCATTATGCAAAAAAGTATATTTCCGGTTATAATTAATGTTGGGGCGATCCGGGATGAAAATGGTGGTATCCTCACGAACCACATCCGTTTGCATGGCCGAAAATTCGGGAAGAACAATCACTTTGTCAAGCAAAAACCTGCGGTGACGAGCATTTCGTAAACTGTCTGCGGTGTTTTCCTGTGGCGGATCGTTGATGATCACATCAATATTCACAGCATGTTTATTGAGATTGCTGTCGACCCTGAAAATGATAAAATCTCTGGAGAACCGGAAAAAACCATTATTTCTCAAATACCGGGTTATCCGGTTTCTTTCGTCTTCGAGTTTTTCGGCATCATAGCGCTGTCCTACTTTTATAAGCGACTGAAGAGAATCATTCAAGACAAATCTATGAACCCGGTCGTCGCTGATCAGATAATTTTTTTGATGAATGATGTAAGGGGCATTGCCCACAACCTGATACCGTATCTTTGCTTTTTTCTTTTTCAGATTTTCTTCCAACTCCAAATCAGCATTGAAATATCCTTTTGAGTGGAGGTACAACTCAAATTGATTGATTGTACTCTCTGCCAAAGAGCGATCATAAATCACTGGGGGTTCTCCAATGGTGTTTTTGGTCCAGTTTTTAAACCGGGTTTCTTTTCCTCTGTCGGCCAACTGGTACACATTCAGGTGAAACCGGAATAAACCCAGTATTTTTCTATTAGGGCGCTGGCGCACAAACCCCTTAAGATCAGATTTTGAAACACGGGTATCGCTGATCTCAATGGCATTGTTCTGCAAAAGATACGCTCCTTCAGGCAGTCGCCTGGATGGATTGCAGGAAACAAATAAAGAAACAGAAAGAAACAGGAAAAGAATTGTATTTAACTTGGGCACTTATGATCGGTGTAAAGGAAAAACCATTTTTTTTAAGACTGATAAATGCAAAGATAAGATCATTTTCGATTCAAAACCCTTTTTACCAGTATGAAAGACACAAAAAATCGCAGCACAAATTCACCATAACCGGAACATCAATATTTCACTGCAAACATCTTTTTTCCTGTTTTTTTACAAAATGATATTCCGGCAGAGAAATCAAAACCATGTTTTATAAATTCGTCAAAACCCCATTCATGTATTTTTCCAATGCGCCGCCGCTAATTGCTGATACTTTTATCTTTTGCCAATGTTTTAAAATCTATAACTTTGCGAAGTTTCATGAAAAGTAAGAGAACCAGAAAAAGAAAATGATGAGCAGGTCTATGGCAAATATTTTGACATCCCCTGGATGATTATATTTTCCGCAATAAGTCAAAAATACTTACAGGATAAAATTTGGGGCAGTTCTCTCATTGAAAAAACGAGCACCGGATTTGTGAAATTATTAACAGATATAAGAACAAAAAAATAAGATAATGAAAGCAACTCCCCTTACCATGTTGGTTATATTTGCATCCCTTTTTGTGCTGATCAATGCATGTAAAGCCAGTGATGAACCGATGCCGGAAGATGCGCAAAACACGACCGATGAAAATTCAAATCAGGAATCTAATAACGAAACAGACACCACGTTTATGACTTATCTTGCCCTGGGTGATTCTTACACGATAGGAGAAGGAGTGCCGGTGGAAGACAGGTACCCGGTTCAGTTGCAAAATCAACTAAAGGAAAACGGCATCCACCTGGAAGAAGTGCAGATCATAGCCCAAACCGGATGGACCACTGGTCAGCTCCTGCATGCCATTGAAGAAACATCCACAAATGAGCAATACGGAATGGTTAGTTTGTTAATTGGTGTCAACAACCAATACCGTGGTTTGAGCATCAGTAGTTATCGAGAAGAATTTGTGACCCTGCTGCAATTATCCTTAGAATTTGCCGGAAACAACCCGGAAAAAGTAATGGTAATCTCCATACCCGATTGGGGTGTAACCCCTTTTGCAGAGGGACAGGATCGTGAAAAGATCGCCCGGGAAATAGATGCTTTCAACCAGGTAAATGTCGAAGAATCAGAAAAGTTGGGTATGCATTATGTTGATGTAACAGCCATCAGCCGACAGGCATCTTCGCAACCCGAACTTATCGCTGGCGATGGGTTACATCCCTCAGGTATGATGTATGCTATGTGGGTGGAGAAAATGATACCGGTTGCGATGGATATTTTTGAAAAAGAATGATCTGGTAATTAGTTTCAGCAAGTAACTATCTGGAAGGCAATCCCAACGCAGCAATTGGCGTTTCTCTGCAAGCACGAAATATAAAAATAAACATTTGCGATATCTGCTATGACATTATCTGATGCTATTCAACTCGACCAGAATGATTTACTCAATTCCTACCGTTCTTTTTTTATCATGGATGATCCTGACCTGATCTATCTGGACGGAAATTCTCTGGGAATGCTTCCCAGGCAAACACCCGCTACCATTCAAAATGTAGTAAGACAGGAATGGGGAAACCGGTTGATCAGAAGCTGGAATGAACAGTGGTTTGAACGTTCTCAGAAAATATCGGCGAAACTGGCCGGGATTATCGGTGCACAGCCGGAAGAGGTGATCATCAGCGACAGCACATCTGTAAACCTTTTTAAACTTGCCTGGGCCGCCCTGCACTATCAGAAAGGAAAAAGAACCATTGTAAGCGATGAGCTCAATTTCCCATCCGATATTTATGTTTTACAGGGGTTACAAAAAATCATGAACCAAAACCATGAAATCAGATTGGCCCGGTCTGCTGATGGTATTACAATTTCTGCAGAAGAAATAGAAAAACAACTGGGTGAAAACAGCGCACTCCTTACCCTTTCTCATGTTGCTTTCAAAAGTTCTTTTATGTACAATATGAATGAGATCAACCGGTTGGCACACCAAAAGGGCAGTTTGGTTTTGTGGGATTTAAGCCATGCGGCAGGATCGGTTCCGGTACAACTGAATGAAAGCAATGCTGATCTTGCCATTGGTTGCACTTATAAATACCTCAACGGAGGACCAGGCTCTACAGCTTTTCTGTATGTCAGGAAAGATCTGCAGGAAAAACTTGTTTCCCCCATATGGGGTTGGTTCGGGCAAAACAACCCTTTTCAGTTCGATATGAATTATGAACCAGCTCCCGGTATAGAGCGATTTATGGCAGGTACTCCTCCCCTGCTCTCGCTTTCAACACTCGAAACGTCCACAGATCTGCTTCTGGATGCAGGGATGGAGAATATCCGGAAAAAAAGTGTTGATATGTCTGAGTTTATGATCTCGCTGGCAAAAGAGCATTTGTATCCTCTTGATTTCAACCTCTCTTCGCCAGAAGATCCTTACCAGAGAGGTTCCCATCTGTCGCTAAAGCATCCGGAGGCTTACAGAATAAGCAAAGCGTTGGCTGAACCCGTTCAAAACAGAAAAACAGTGATCCCTGATTTCCGGGAGCCCGACAATCTGCGATTAGGACTGGCCCCGCTGTACAATACTTTTCGCGAAATTTATGAAGCCGTTATGGAGATGAAAACCATCGTGGAAAAAAAAGAATACCTTGCCTTTGACAAAAGCAAAAGCAAGGTAACCTGATGAGAGATCATGAAAAAAATTAATGTACCATTTCACCTTCCGGCAAACCAAATTCTTCCATCATTTTTATATCCATATCCTCCAGTTTGTTGAGTATGGGATCATAGATTCCAGGAATCACCGGAATATGCACGCCTTTTTCTTTGATTTCACCGGAAAGGATCATTTCAACACCCACGGCTGCCGGCAGTGCCACAGTGCGGGCAACGGCAGTATCCGTAGCCGGCGTTCCAAAATCAAGCATGGAGGATTTGATCACCTCCCGGCTTCCATCAGCATTCTTCACCTTAAATATATGTTGCATAGCAACCATGTCTCTTTCTTCGCAACCCATTTCCATTTTTTTGATCATCAGATCAGAGGTGATCTCAAAGGGTGTATCTTTTTGCCGGTTCATCGGAACATCATCAAAAATCCCCAACCATTCAAGTGCCTTCAGGGCATATGAATCAACATCCAACCCCAGATAGTCGGCTGCTTTTTGTTTGATATTCTCTGAATTCTCCATGCCCGTGAGCATCGCCACCATGTCAGCATAGGTTTTGGAAGTAAAGTCAAAACTATCGTTGGTGATCAGTTTCAGTGCTTTCATGGCATCCAGACTTTCACACCAGCCCGGATAACGAAAAGTGCCTCTCATTATGGTACTGGTTTCGGATATTCCATAAAGATCAATATAGGGCAAACTATCGCGGTTGGGATATATTTCCAGTTTCCCTACTTCCGGGAAGTCGACAGACAGAGGATTTTTGAACAGATCCTCGGTTCTCACTTCCACGACCTCTCCATGGCGCAGGAATTTCCCATCGTTGTTGCCTGCCATCACCACCCCTTTTGGGCTCCAGGAGAACTTATACCTGAAAGGGTTGTCTGCAGCTTCCGGAGCAGGCAAGGCACCTGTTACAGAATAGAACTCTTCAATTTCGCCCCCTTTGGCGTGCACCTGATCGATGATGCGCATGGCGCTCATATGATCAATGCCCGGGTCAAGTCCAAGTTCATTAAGAATGATGATACCTGCTTCTTTGGCTCTGGCATCAAGGGCTTTCATCTGAGGTTTCACATACGAGGTGGTCACCATATTTTTTTGATACTTGATACACTTTTCTGCAACCTCTACATGAAATACCCAGGGTAAAAGACTAACCACCAGATCATTTTCTTTGATCATCTGCTCCAGCATATCTTTTTGGTCAATGGTCCAACCCACTGCCCTGCCGTTTTTATGACCACCGATCATGGCATCGCCTTTTGATTTGGTTCTGGAAGCAACAGTTACATAATAATCTTTTTCAAGAAGGTAATGAACGATGGGATTGACAACCATCCCTGCTCCTAATATTAATACTTTTTGCATAGAATAAATTCGAATTTAAGGGTTCAACAATAGGAAAAAAGGTTTCTTTTCAATGATAATAAAGTGTGTTTTGATAATATATAGTGCTTGCAAGAAAACGCCAATTGCTGCCCAAAATGAAATGTGGGTAAA